>NZ_JBNDMO010000026.1:0-85200 GCF_050436625.1 Paraburkholderia sp. GAS334
AAGTGGAAGCGGGATCAACGGCGGGGGGAAGGAGTGATGTGGCCTTGTCGATCCGGAGCGATGCGGGCGGAGTAATGCATTTCGCGCCACATCGCTCATGAATCGGGACGCTGGCAGCGAGCGGCCCCGATCAGTAACCCCAGACACCCCATGTGCCTACGTGGCGGTCTTGATGGGTGTCGGCGTGGCCCTGCGTGATCGTTCTCCGGGGTTTACCCTGAATTAAACTTGATCGCTAAGTTTCGCGACCGCATGTTGCCAGAAAAGGTCCGGTTTCGTACGGCACGCGGGATGTTGCAGAATAGCGATTTCGATCCTAAGTCATTGTTTGTCATGGAAAGTTCGTGCCATCGCCGTGTCCGAATGTACGTTGCGAGTTCAAACTTAAGTGAACAAAGTTCAAAGTTAAGCGAATCTCGACAGCAAACCCCTTCTTGAATTTGTCACCACCCGTCCATATAATTAGCACTCGCTGCACGAGAGTGCTAACAACATTTCCGGTTGGCCCTGCCAGCCGGGTTTTCTCAGCGTTCTTCAGTCTCAATCAAGAGAGGAGTATGTATGAACCTTCGTCCTTTGCATGATCGCGTGATCGTCAAACGTCTGGATCAAGAAACCAAGACCGCGTCGGGCATCGTGATCCCCGAAGCCGCAGCGGAAAAGCCGGATCAAGGCGAAATCCTCGCAGTCGGCCCGGGCAAGCGTGACGACAAGGGTGCACAGATTGCGCTCGACGTGAAGGTGGGTGATCGCGTCCTGTTCGGCAAGTACGCTGGCCAGACCGTTAAGGTCGACGGCAACGAACTGCTGGTGATGCGCGAAGAAGACATTATGGCCGTGGTGCAGAAGTAAGCGAAGAATCGCTGAAATCCCGGTTATATCCCAGAGAATTCAAGGAGTTTGAAGATGGCAGCTAAAGACGTCGTATTCGGTGATTCCGCCCGTGCCAAGATGGTTGAAGGCGTGAACATCCTCGCAAACGCTGTGAAGGTCACGCTGGGTCCGAAGGGCCGCAACGTGGTCCTGGAACGCAGCTTCGGCGGCCCGACGGTCACGAAGGACGGTGTGTCGGTCGCGAAAGAGATCGAACTGAAAGACAAGCTCCAGAACATGGGCGCGCAAATGGTCAAGGAAGTTGCTTCCAAGACCAGCGATAACGCAGGCGACGGCACGACGACGGCAACCGTTCTCGCGCAATCGATCGTTCGCGAAGGCATGAAGTACGTTGCATCGGGCATGAACCCGATGGACCTGAAGCGCGGTATCGACAAGGCTGTGACTGCCGCGATCGAAGAACTGCGCAAGATCAGCAAGCCGTGCACGACGAACAAGGAAATCGCCCAGGTTGGCGCGATTTCGGCTAACAGCGATTCGTCGATCGGTGACCGCATCGCTGAAGCGATGGACAAGGTCGGCAAGGAAGGCGTCATCACCGTTGAAGACGGCAAGTCGCTGCAAGACGAACTCGACGTCGTCGAAGGTATGCAGTTCGACCGCGGCTACCTGTCGCCGTACTTCATCAACAACCCGGACAAGCAGGTTGCTGTGCTCGAAAACCCGTTCGTGCTGCTGCACGACAAGAAGGTTTCGAACATTCGTGACCTCCTCCCGGTGCTCGAGCAAGTTGCAAAGGCTGGCCGTCCGCTGCTGATCATCGCTGAAGACGTCGAAGGCGAAGCACTCGCAACGCTGGTGGTGAACAACATCCGTGGCATCCTGAAGACCGTTGCTGTGAAGGCGCCGGGCTTCGGCGACCGTCGCAAGGCCATGCTCGAAGACATCGCTATCCTGACGGGTGGCCAGGTCATCGCTGAAGAAACCGGCCTGACGCTCGAAAAGGCAACGCTGGCTGAACTGGGCCAGGCGAAGCGTATCGAAGTGGGCAAGGAAAACACGACGATCATCGACGGCGCTGGCGAAGCAGCAACGATCGAAGCACGCGTGAAGCAGGTGCGCACGCAGATCGAAGAAGCAACGTCGGACTACGACCGTGAAAAGCTGCAGGAGCGCGTGGCCAAGCTGGCTGGCGGCGTTGCAGTGATCAAGGTCGGTGCTGCGACCGAAGTCGAAATGAAGGAAAAGAAGGCACGTGTCGAAGACGCACTGCACGCAACGCGCGCAGCTGTGGAAGAAGGCATCGTGGCGGGTGGCGGTGTTGCGCTGATCCGCGCACGCTCGGCAATCGCTGGTCTGAAGGGCGCTAACCCCGATCAGGACGCAGGTATCAAGATCGTGCTGCGCGCGATGGAAGAACCGCTGCGCCAGATCGTCACGAACGGCGGCGAAGAAGCCAGCGTCGTGGTGGCAGCAGTTGCAGCAGGCAAGGGCAACTACGGCTACAACGCAGCAACCGGCGAGTACGTCGACCTGGTCGACGCAGGTGTTGTGGACCCGACGAAGGTGACGCGCACGGCGCTGCAAAACGCAGCTTCGGTCGCAGGTCTCCTGCTGACGACGGACGCAGCTGTCTGCGAACTGCCGAAGGAAGACGGTCCGATGGGCGGCGGTATGCCCGGCGGCATGGGCGGCATGGGCATGGACATGTAATTTCGTCTGGAGCCTGCAAAGGCTTCAGCTCGAAACACATGCGGGGCGCGCTTCGAAAGGAGTGCGCCCCGAAAAGAAAAACCCGCAGAAATGCGGGTTTTTCTATGCGCGGACGGTTCGTCGTTTCGTCAAACCGCCTCGCGCGGAGTCCAGCAGAAAAGCCTAGTGACGCGCTTCGTCCGAAGGCGCGTCATTGCCGCTTGCACGCGGTGTCTCTTCGTCTTCGTTGCTGCGCGCCCAGAAGAAGCGATCGGGCATATACGCGCCCATACCGGGACGAAACGCGGCGCGCGTGGCCTGATACAGATATTCCTGCGCCTCGCGCACGGCTTCGGCCGGATCCTGACCATTGGCGAGCAATGCAGCGATTGCCGCGCCAAGCGTGTCGGTGATGCCCATGATGCGATTGGCGCCGCGATCCCACATATCCTGACGCAACTGGCCGTCTTCGCTGAAAAGCGTATTGACCAGACGGTGCGTGCCCGTTTCCGTCGACAGGATGTACTCGCACCCTTGCGACAGCAAATGGGAAATCGCCGCGTCGAGACTCGGCGCTTCGGCGTCGCCGTCGGGCTGCGCGAGTGCGAGCAGCGTCGCGAAATCGGCGACGAGCAGCGTGGTTTGTGGTGCGAGCAGATCGGCGATGGCTTCGCGCAGTTCATCGGCGGCGAGCACGTGTTCGTCGTCGAGCGTGAAGTCGGGCGCGAGGATCAGCGGAATGTCGTCGTAGTCGGCGACTACTTCGGCGATCGCGCTCACTACTTCGGCGCGCGTCGCTGCACCGACCTTGAATGCCGCGATCGGCATGTCTTCGAGCAGCATCCGCGCCTGCGTGGCGACCACCTCAGGGTCGAGGCCGGTGACTTCGTCGCAACTCGCCGAATCGCGCACGGTATAGCCCGTAAGCACGGAGACGCCATGGCATCCCATGCTGGCCAGCGTCATCAGATCCGCCTGGATGCCGGAGCCGCCGGTCGGATCGGAGAGGCCGAAGGTGAGGACGATCGGAGGAGTGTCGCTGGGCATGAAAATCTTGCTGGATTGATCAAAAAAGGGTGCCGGGCGCGAGGCCCGACGTTGCCCCAATTATGCGGCCTAATCTAATGCCAGGGCGTTTTTTTGCACAGCAGCACGGATTCGCGCCCCGATTGATCGGGATCACGCTCGCGCCGGACCTGGATTGCTAGGCAGTGGGGCGGCAACACGGTACCATCATGGTCCTGATTCAACCGACTTTTTTGACTTTTCGACGCGGCATAAGAATGGAATATCAAAGCTGGATGTGCCTGATCTGCGGCTGGATCTACGACGAAGAAGCCGGTTTGCCAGATGAAGGCATCGCGCCCGGAACCCGCTGGGAAGATGTCCCGATCAACTGGACCTGCCCGGAATGCGGTGCCCGCAAGGAAGACTTCGAGATGGTCCAGATCTGACTGGTTCGCCGGTCGGTTGCATTGCGTCTGATGCTTGACGCTTGAGGTGTGCGGGGCGACGGCGCATGCCTGAAGTGGCCGCCGGCCTGGCATCGGACACGGAGCAACGGGAACGTCGCCCTATTCGCCGTGTCGCAAGGGTAGTGCTCATCGTACCGTCAGCGCGCCGATGCGTGACGCGCAGCATTTGCCGCGTGTCATTGTCGTGGGCGCGTTCGCAGACGGGTTCGCAGGTGTCTTCGTCGACCATCCATGGCCCTTCGCTACGCTACCACCGACCCCTTCGAAGCTTTGCCCAATTCCCGCGGCGGTGTGGTTCGCAGCGCGGAAGCTGCGCTCGCGGAAGCGCAACTCGCATTCGTCCAGCGCGTCGACGCGACTGCGCCACTGCTGCAGGCCGCGCGCGCGTTGCGTGAGGCGGGCTGGCTGGCGGCGCATCGTTTCGCGAATGCACTCGCGCTGGCGTCTTCGATGGCGCAGCAGGCCGATGTTCCGCATGTCGATGGCAGCCATACCGCGTTTGGCGAAGCGCTGGACGTTTTCCGCACGGCTGTTGGGCGACACAATCTACGCGAACTGTCGTGTTCGCCATCGCTTTTCGCGCATTATCAGGTGCTGAGCCAGCAGGTCGCGCAGCACACGCCCGGCTTCAGCGTCACGTTCGAAGATCTGGCGCTTGCCGCGCGGCCTGTGCCGCCCGTCACCCTGCATGCCCAGCCGGCGAACACGCTTGCGCATCTGCGTGCCCGTTATGAGCGCGCGCTGCTGCCCGTTCTGCGAGCACGTCAGCGCGAGGGCGCGCCGCCCCCGGAGATTCACGGCGCGCTCGATGAACTCGATGCGTGTCTCGCCGAAGCCGCCGGCCCCGATCCCTACGATTTCTGGCGGCTTGCCACCGCGTGTGCCCGTGCGCTCCGCGCGAGCGGCCACACAACTGGCGACGCCGACGCCCGCTATTTCTACGCGCGCTGCAATCTCGTCTTCGCCGATCACGCCCGCGGCACGCCGCTCGCGCCGCGCTCGCTCGTGCGGGCGACGCTCGCCACGCTCTGGCGTGACTTCGCGCTGTTTGGCGCGTCAGCGGAAGATGCCGATCAGGTCGAACTGCTGCATGACTATGGTTTGACGGTCGATTGGCACGTGGCGGGTACGCAGGCGTCGGAGGCGTTGTGGGAAGCCGAAGCCGCGCAGGCTGAAGCTGCCGCCGCGGCGCGCACCGCGCGGACGCGCGATCTCGGCGTTCTGACAGTCAACGCGCATGCGTATGAAGATTTCCTGCAGACCGCGGATGCGTCGATCGCGGCGCTTTCCGACCATGCCCGTCAGGCCGACAATCCCGAGAAAGCTGATCCCGGCGCCGCGCTGCAGGCGGGTGATGCTGCGTATCGTCTCGGCTCGGCCGCCTGCGCGCTGGGGCTGGGCCACGTCGCGTTGCTGGCGGATGCGCTGGGGCTGGCGTGGCGGCGTCGCGCGCACGCGGGTGTGATGACGCCGGCCGTGCGCTCGCACACGATCGTCGATGCGCCGGACGCCCGGTCGCTCGATCATGCCGCCGAGGCGCTGCGGGCGATGCTGCACAAAATAGCGGCAGGCGTTGCGCCCGCCGACAGCAGCGCCGCGCTTGCCGCGCTGACGCGTGCAATCGAGCAGGGCGGCGCGCCAGATGGGGCGCGGGCCGGCGCGGCCTGACCCTGAGAACCAGCAGCGGGCAGGCGCGAACCCTGCTAGATGACGGATACGTGCCGTTAACCACACAGAGCCTTACAGGCAGCCGCTGACCGCGTGATAAAGTGCAGTATGCACGCCGTCGACGGAGCCTTGCGAATCGTCTCGCCCACGCGCCTCATCCACGCGTTCCCGCGTACGCTGAAAGCCCGCCATCCCGCACCGTCTTTGCTAAAATCCGAACTATGTCCAAGAGTATCGATCGCATCAATCTGACCAACCAGTTCCTGATTGCCATGCCTAGCATGGCGGATCCCACATTTTCAGGCACGGTGGTCTACCTTTGCGATCACAGTGAGCGCGGCGCGCTCGGCCTCGTCATCAACCGGCCGACCGATATCGATCTGGAGGCGCTCTTCAATCGCATCGATCTGAAGCTCGAGATCGAACCTCTGCTGCATGTTCCCGTGTACTTCGGCGGCCCCGTGCAGACCGAGCGCGGCTTCGTGCTGCACGATCCGAAAGACGGCACGCCGTACACGTCGTCGATGTCGGTGCCTGGCGGGCTTGAGATGACCACGTCGAAAGATGTGCTCGAAGCCGTTGCCAGTGGCACGGGGCCGGAACGTTTTCTGCTCACGCTCGGCCATGCCGGCTGGGGCGCGGGCCAGCTCGAGGAAGAAATCTCGAAGAACGGCTGGCTGACCGTCGAAGCGGACCCGAAGATCGTCTTCGACGTGCCCGCTGAAGAACGACTCGAAGCGGCGCTGTCGCTGCTCGGCATCAGCCTGTCGATGCTATCCGGCGAGGCAGGTCACGCATGAGCATTGCGGCCGGACGTGAGGCGACGCTCCTTGCGTTCGACTATGGCGAAAAACGTATTGGTGTCGCCGTCGGCAATTCGCTGACGCGTCACGCGCGTGCGCTCGTCGTCGTGCAGAACCGCAGCCGAGAGTACCGTTTCGAAGCCGTCGGCAAACTGATTGGCGAATGGAAGCCCGACGCGCTCGTCGTCGGTCTGCCGATGCATCCTGATGGCACGCCGCATGAAATGACGCAACTCGCGAAGCGCTTCGGCAACCAGCTGAATGGCCGCTTCAATCTGCCGGTGACGTGGGTCGACGAACGCTATTCGTCAGTCGAAGCGAAAGCGGAAATCCGCGCCGGCAAAGGCCGCGCCGACATGCTCGACGCCGAGGCCGCCAGCATCATCCTCCAGCAATATCTAGACGGACTTCCCGACGATCATGAGTTCCATTGACGCCGAGGCGCTGTATCGCGCCGTCCTCGAACAGATTCGCGCGGCGTATGGCGCAGAGTTGGGCGCGGGGTTGGGCACAACGTCTGCCAGCGCTGACGGCGCAGTTGTGCTCGTCGGCATCTACAGCGGCGGCGCGTGGCTTGCGGAGCGGCTCGCGCGCGACCTGAACGTGGCGAGCTTCGGCGTCGTCAATGTGGCGCTGCATCGCGACGACTACGCGAAGCGCGGCCTGCACGCGCAGGCGAGCCCGACGTCGCTGCCATTCGAAGTCGACGGCCGCAGGATCGTGCTCGTCGACGACGTGCTGGGCACCGGCCGCACCGTGCGCGCCGCGCTGAACGAACTGTACGACTACGGACGTCCGGCTTCGGTTGAACTGGCGGTGCTCGCCGATCGCGGCGGGCGCGAACTGCCGATAGCGGCGCGCTTTGTCGGCGGAACGGTCGAGGTGCCGGCCGATGCGACGCTCGTCCTTGCACGCAGCGAAGGCGACGATCCCAGGTTCACGTTTCACACCGAAGCGCGCGCCGATTGAGCGCGCGCATTGTGCATATCGCACACACCGGATGCCTATCGCCGCGGCGGTCGTTTGCGGCAGAGCCAGTCAGTCCACGGCAAAGAACACGTTTTAAGTCAGGTACACGATGAACACCGCAACCCCAGGTTCCACCGACAGCAGCGCCGCCGCGGACCGATTCCGCTTCGGCTTCCTGAAGGGCAACCCGCAGCTCACGAAGAACGGCGAGCTCAAACATCTGCTGACGATCGAAGGTTTGCCGAAGTCGATCGTCAATCACATTCTCGATACGGCCGAGCAGTTCGTCAGCGTGACGGACCGCGAGGTGAAGAAGGTGCCGCTGTTGCGCGGCAAGTCGGTGTTCAATCTCTTCTTCGAGAATTCGACGCGCACGCGTACCACGTTCGAGATCGCCGCCAAGCGTCTGTCGGCGGATGTGATCAATCTGAACATCAACGCTTCGTCGACGAGCAAGGGTGAGTCGCTGCTCGACACGATCAACAACCTCTCCGCGATGCATGCCGACATGTTCGTCGTGCGTCACGCGTCGAGCGGCGCGCCGTACCTGATCGCCGAGCACTGTGCGCCGCACGTGCACGTGATCAACGCCGGCGACGGACGTCACGCACACCCGACGCAGGGTCTGCTCGACATGTACACGATCCGTCACTACAAGAAGGATTTCACGAATCTTCGCGTGGCGATCGTCGGCGACATCCTGCATTCGCGGGTCGCGCGTTCGGACATTCATGCGTTGACGACGCTCGGTGTGCCTGAGGTGCGCGCGATCGGTCCGCGTACGTTGCTGCCGGGCGGGCTCGAACAGATGGGCGTGCGCGTCTTTCACAACCTTGACGAAGGGCTGAAGGACGTCGACGTGATCATCATGCTGCGTCTGCAGAACGAGCGGATGAGCGGCGCGCTGCTGCCTTCGGCGCAGGAATACTTCAAGAGCTGGGGCTTGACGCCCGAGCGTCTCGCGCTCGCGAAGCCCGACGCGATCGTGATGCATCCGGGCCCGATGAACCGTGGTGTCGAAATCGATTCGCAGGTGGCGGACGGCCCGCAGTCGGTGATCCTGAATCAGGTGACGTTCGGCATCGCGGTGCGCATGGCCGTGATGGGAATCGTCGCGGGCACGAACGACTGAGCGTGACTATGCCGGCAAAAATACAACGTTACTACAAGGATACGGAATAATAAAGGCAGCGAGTCAATCACCTCGCCTCAATGGCGGAGCTTTTCGCGAAAACGAATAGCTCAGGTTGACCAGGCAAAGCGGTAATCAGCCCGCTACGTTGCGCATAGGTGCAAGACCGACGTTGGAATGCTTCCTCAGTTCCAACCTCTCGAAGCCCCGGTTGCAGACAAGCGACAGGGTAAGCACGAAACGGATCGGGGCAGATCGCCGATGCGCAACCTTGCCGAG
Organism: Paraburkholderia sp. GAS334; assembly: GCF_050436625.1. Lineage (NCBI taxonomy): Bacteria > Pseudomonadati > Pseudomonadota > Betaproteobacteria > Burkholderiales > Burkholderiaceae > Paraburkholderia > Paraburkholderia sp. GAS334. Next base: position 8,853 of record NZ_JBNDMO010000026.1, read on the forward strand.
GGGAGACATCCTGCAACGGATGCGTCACTAGGCCCGTAAGGGCGAAGTTTATGGAGGCGTACTTTGGCGGTGTTTGTACTGGACCGAAGCGGCAAGCCTTTAATGCCGTGTACTGAAAAGCGAGCGCGGCTTTTGCTCGCTCGTCGCCGTGCGCGCGTACATCGCGTCGTGCCATTTGTGATCCGGCTGACAGACCGCCATGCAAGTTCCAGCAATGCTCAACCGGTACGCGTAAAGCTTGATCCTGGAAGCAAGACGACGGGGATCGCGCTAGTACGTGAAATGCCCCTGAGCGACGGTCGGCGCGCTGAAGCGGTGCTGAACCTCTTTGAACTGGTTCACCGCGGTGCTCGGATATCAAACGCGTTGGCCGCGCGCCGCGCGATGCGCCATGCGCGCCGCGGCAGAAAGACGAGATATCGCGCTGCCCGGAATCTTAACCGTCGACGTCAGCCGGGATGGCTCGCGCCCAGTCTTCGCCACCGCGTCGAGACCACCGCTGCATGGATTAACCGTCTGCGGCGGCTTGCGCCACTTGTCTTTGTCAGTACCGAGTTTGTGCGGTTCGATACCCAGGCGATGCAAAATCCCAGTATTCAGGGCGATGAATATCGACGAGGGGCACTGGCGGGTTACGACTTGCGTGAGTACTTGCTCGAGACGTGGGGGCGCAAGTGTGCATACTGCGATGCGACGGATTTTCCCCTGCAGATCGAACATATCTATCCGCGTGCGCGAGGAGGATCAAATCGCGCTTCCAATCTTGCGCTTGCGTGCCGGACTTGCAATCAATTGAAAGCAAGCCTCCCACTGACAGACTTTCTATGGAGTGACCCGGTGCGTGCAGCGCGTATCCGTTCAACCATGAAAGCTTCGTTGCGCGATGCTGCAGCCGTCAACGCAACACGATGGGCGCTACTCAGCGTTCTCATCGACACAGGGCTTCCCGTCGAGCTAGCATCGGGTGGACGAACAAAACTCAACCGCGAGCGGTTTGGCGCCATCAAGACACATGCACTGGATGCGGCGTGCGTCGGTGAGGTCGATGCTTTGCTTGACTTGCAGCGTCCGACATTGACGATCCGGTGCGCCGGCAGAGGCGCGTACCGACGCACGCGGCTCACTGCAACCGGGCATCCACGCGGTTATCTGATGCGAACCAAGCTTGCGTTTGGATTCCAGACTGGCGACCTTGTGCGCGCAGTCGTACCCCGAGGAAAGAAAATCGGGACGTACCTGGGCCGTGTTGCAATTCGTGCGAGCGGTTTCTTTAACATCCAATGCGGTGCAAACGTCGTTCAAGGAATCTCGTATCGCTACTGCTCGGTAGTGCAGCGCGGTGACGGGTATGGGTATTCGTTTGTGGCGCAACTTTCAAAGGACACCGAGAATCGGGACGACGTTGCGTGTCGCGCGCCATCCCGCCCCGGCATAGAGGCCCGGGCTTCTCGTAGGCATTGATCAATGAAAATTCATATTCAGGGTGGCACGCTGATCGATCCGGTAGCGGGCACCGAACAGCAGCAGGACGTATTTGTCGCGGCGGGCAAGATCGTCGCGCTCGGCCAGGCGCCAGCGGATTTCAACGCCACGAAGACGATCGATGCCCAGGGGTTATCGATTGCGCCGGGTCTTGTCGATCTGTCGGCGCGTCTGCGGGAGCCGGGCTTCGAACATAAGGCGACGCTCGAATCCGAAATGGCCGCGGCGCTCGCGGGCGGCGTGACGAGTCTCGTGTGCCCCCCGGATACCGATCCGACGCTCGATGAGCCTGGTCTCGTCGAGATGCTCAAGTTTCGCGCGCTCAAGCTGAATCAGGCGCATGTGTATCCGCTGGGTGCGCTGACTGTCGGCCTGAAGGGTACGACGATCACGGAAATGGTCGAACTGACGGAAGCCGGTTGTATCGGCTTTTCGCAGGCCGATGTGCCCATGGTCGATACGCAGGTGTTGCTGCGCGCGCTGCAATACGCGAGCACGTACGGCTATACCGTGTGGCTGCGTCCGCTGGATGCGTATCTCGCGAAGGGCGGTGTGGCGGCGAGCGGCGCGCTGGCTTCGCGGCTCGGTCTGTCGGGCGTGCCGGTTTCGGCCGAGACGATCGCGCTGCATACGATTTTCGAACTCGTCCGCGTGACGGGTGCGCGCGTGCATCTTTCGCATGTGTCTTCGGCGGCGGGTGTCGAGTTGATGCGGGCGGCGAAGGCCGAAGGCCTGCCCGTCACGTGCGATGTGACCGTGAATCACGTGCATCTGATCGACGTCGATATCGGCTACTTCGATGCGCAATACCGGCTCGATCCGCCGCTGCGTCAGCAGCGCGATCGTGAAGCGATCCGCGCGGGTCTTATCGACGGCACGATCGATGCGATCTGCTCTGACCACACGCCCGTCGATGACGACGAAAAGCTGCTGCCGTTCGCCGAAGCGACGCCGGGCGCGACCGGGCTCGAACTGTTTTTGTCGCTGACGGTGAAGTGGGCGAGCGAAGCGAATGTGCCGCTCGCGAAGGCGTTGAACCGCATCACAGCATCGCCGGCCGATGTGCTGAAGCTGCCGGCGGGGCGCGTCGCCGTGGGCGCGGTTGCCGATCTGTGCGTGTTCGATGCGAACGGGCACTGGCGCGTCGAGCCGCGCGCGCTGAAGAGCCAGGGGCATAACACGCCGTTTCTCGGCTACGAACTGCCGGCGCGCGTGCGGACGACGATCGTCGCGGGTCACATCGCTTTCGAGCAGCGTTGATGCTGCTTGATGCCTGAATAACAGACATCGATACAGGAACGGAAAGCGTCGATCATGAAGCTCGCGTTTCGCAAGGCACGGCTTGTTGCGCATCTGTTGCATGGCATGTGGACGGTCGCGACGCGTTTCCCGCGCGCATCCGCCGACGTACGGCTCGAACTCAATCGCGCGTGGTCGCTGAAGATGTTGCGGCTGTGCGGCATGCGCCTCGTCGTACATAACGACGATGTGCGGCTCGACGAGGGCGCGCTGGTGGTCGCGAATCACATTTCGTGGATCGATATCTATGTGATCAACGCGTGGCGGCCGACGCCGTTTGTGTCGAAGGCCGAGATCCGCAAGTGGCCGGTGGTCGGCTGGCTCGCTGCGCAGCTTGGGACGGTGTTTATCCAGCGCGAGAAGCGCAGCGATGCGAAGCGGATCATGCATGAACTCGCTGACCGGTTGAACGCGGGCGAGTTGATGTGTGTGTTTCCCGAAGGGACGACTTCGGATGGCCTGTCGCTACTGCCGTTTCATGCGAATCTGTTTCAGGCTGCGGTATCGGCTTCGCGGCCCGTGCAGCCGGTGTGTCTGATGTACGAAGACGCGCATGGGCGGCAGTCGACGGCGCCTGCTTATATTGATGACATGACGCTTCGGGATTCGCTCAATGCGTTGCTGCAAGGCGGCCCGTTGACCGCGCATGTTTATGTGGGGGCGCCGCTTGCTTCCGGGGCTGACCGGCGGGTGCTCGCGGCGGAGGCGGAGGCGGTGGTGAGCAGGGCGTTGAGGGGGATGCAGGGCGTCGGCTCCGCACAACGTGTGACACTCGCAGACTGCGACACAGTGAATTTTTAACGAATTTCGTCAGGTTATAGTCTTGCTGGGCGGTCGGCCTGCAGGCGGGTTGTCAGGGCACAATTAAATCCCAATAAACGGAGATTCAATGACGAGCGCTGTCGTAACCGGTGTGTCGGGCCAGGATGGTGCCTACCTTTCCCAGTTGTTGCTGGAAAAGGGCTATACCGTCTACGGATCGTACAGAAGGACCAGTTCTGTCAATTTCTGGCGGATGGAAGAACTGGGAGTACTGGGGCATCCGAATCTGCATCTGGTCGAGCACGACCTGACAGATGCCGGTTCGACATTTCGCCTCGTCGAGAGGGTCAAGCCGCGCGAGATTTACAACCTGGCCGCGCAAAGCTTCGTGGGCGTGTCGTTTGATCAGCCTGTTACGACGGCGGAAATCACAGGCCTCGGCGCGGTCAATCTGCTTGAGGCCATTCGCGTCCTTGATCGATCCATCCGGTTTTATCAAGCGTCGACCTCCGAGATGTTCGGCAAGGTGCAGGCGGTGCCGCAGACGGAGTCCACGCCGTTCTATCCGAGAAGTCCATACGGCGTGGCCAAGCTCTACGCTCACTGGATGACAGTAAACTACCGTGAGTCTTACGGAATCTTCGGGGCTAGCGGCATCTTGTTCAATCACGAATCGCCGTTGCGAGGCCGTGAGTTTGTGACGCGCAAGATCACCGACTCCGTCGCGAAAATCAAACTTGGCAAGCTCGGCGCACTTGAGCTTGGCAATCTCGACGCGAAACGGGACTGGGGATTCGCGAAAGAGTATGTCGAAGGGATGTGGCGGATGCTCCAGGCCAATGAGCCTGACACGTTCGTGCTGGCCACGAACCGGACGCAGACCGTGCGTGACTTTGTCAGCATGTCTTTCAAAGGCGCCGGAATGGACATTGAATGGCAGGGACAAGGCGAGCAGGAAGTGGGCATCGAAGCCCGTAGCGGGCGCGTTCTTGTCCGGGTCAATCCGAAATTTTATCGACCAGCTGAAGTCGACCTTTTGATTGGGGATGCGTCCAAAGCGTTAGCCACGCTTGGCTGGACGCCGAATACGTCCCTCGAGGCGCTTTGCAAGATGATGGTCGATGCAGACCTCAGGAGAAACAAGGTTGGATCCTCATTCTGAGCGGTCGATCCGCACGCTGGTTACAGGGGCGAGCGGCTTTACCGGTTCATATCTGGTCGAAAACCTGGCTGCGGCTGGCCATGCGATTGCGGACGCTGCGCCGCCGGTGGCGGGCGAGCAGTCGCAGGCGGCCGGGCTGGATATTGTTTCGCTCGAGCAGTGCTGTCGGGTGATCGATTCGGTTCGTCCAGACTACATTGTGCATCTGGCGGCGATCAGCTTTGTCGGGCACGAAGATGCGCTCGCGTTTTATCGCGTCAACGTGCTGGGTACGCTCAATCTGCTGCAAGCCTGCGCGGACGTTGGTCACACTCCGCGCAAGGTGCTGGTCGCGAGCAGCGCGAATGTCTACGGCAACGTAGCGAGCGACGCCATCGACGAGACGTTTCCCATCGCGCCCGTCAATCATTACGCAGCGAGCAAGGCGGCAATGGAGTCGCTGGTTCGCACGTGGTTCGACCGGTTACCGGTTTTGATTGTCCGGCCATTCAACTATACCGGGCGCGGCCAGTCGCCAAACTTTCTGGTGCCGAAGATCGTCGACCATTTCGCGCGGCGCGAGACGTCGATATCGCTTGGGAACCTGGATATCGCGCGTGATTTTTCGGACGTGCGTTATGTGGCGGGCGTGTATCAAGCGTTGCTGGAATCCGCGGCAGTGGGTGAGACGGTGAACGTCTGCACGGGGCGGCCATACACGCTCAAGCAGATCCTGGATATGTCAGCAGAGTTGACGGGCCACGAGCTGGAGGTTCACGTGGACCCGGCGTTCGTGCGGCAGAGCGACGTCAAGGTGCTTGCCGGTTCACCCGCGAAGCTGCGCACGCTTGTGCCGAACGTCGAGCCGATTGAATTCCGCGACACATTGCGCTGGATGCTCGACGTGTGATTCGGGTCGCGCCGGTCAGTTTCGTGCTGGGCAGCCTGTACGAGACCGAACGCGGCGACGGTGTGCTCATTCGTCCGATGCCCGGCATTCGCCGCATTCGACCTGAACGATGATCCGTTCTGCAGGAGAGCTTGCCAGTTTCACGGCTGAAAGCTGATTGCCCCATACGCATCCAGAATCGAGTCCGATCAGATTGTCGCGAACTGTCAGGCCGAGCGCTGCCCAGTGACCGAATACGACGGTGATGTTAGCAGTGTTGCGGGACGGCACGTCGAACCATGGAATGTAGCCAGCCGGCGCGGAATCGAGGCCACCACTCGAAGTGAAGTCCATCGCTCCATCGAGGTTGCAGAAGCGCATGCGGGTGAGCGCGGTGCAGGTGAGTCGGAGGCGGTCGATGCCCTTCAGGCCTGGACTCCAGCGATTCGGCTCGTTGCCATACAGGCCTGCTAGCGTTTCTTTCCAGGTGGATGCGCGCAATGCGCGTTGCAGTTCATCCGCGAGTTCCATCGTCTGTGTGACGTCCCATTGCGGGAGGACGCCTGCGTGGACCAGCAACATGTCGTTATCGAAATGGGCAATCGGGCGGTGACGCACCCATTCGAGCAGGTCTTCGGCATCCGGCGCGGCGAGAATGTCGTCGATCGTGTCGCCTTTTTTTGACCTGCGAATACCTGCTGAGACCGACAGCAGATGCAGATCGTGGTTGCCGAGGACGGTGATTGCCCGATCGCCCATCTCGACGAGATCACGCAGCGTCTCAAGCGATTCCGTGCCGCGATTGACGATGTCGCCGGCAAACCACAGTGGGGTGTCGTCAGAAGGCGCGGCCTTTGCGAGGAGTTGCTGGAACTGAGTGCGGCAGCCCTGAAGGTCGCCGAAGGCAATGGGTGCGGGCCGGGTGGTCATCTGAATGCGGACTGGATAATTCGTAACGTGGTTGTGACATGTGTGTCAGGGCATTGACGCCAAAAAAGCGATGCGGCATCAATAACGGTGGGAGCCGCTTACCAGCCAATGTGTCTGCGATAGCGACATACCGGTGCCCGGATCCAAACAGGGTCACGGAACGTACAACATAGCGTGACATAATAGCCCGTTTGATGCCGCGGCACGACACAGCACGGTCGTACCGGCTGCCATGAACGCACCGCTTCCGCGACACGAAGCACGTCGCGAGGCGATTCTGAGGAAGAATATGATCCTGGTGACTGGAGGCGCAGGTTTTATTGGCGCCAACTTCGTTCTTGACTGGCTTCGCGACGGAGATGAACCCGTCGTCAACGTCGACAAACTCACTTATGCGGGCAATGCCGAGACGCTCGCGCCGCTCGAAAACGACACACGCCATATTTTTGCGCGTGTCGATATCTGCGACCGCGCGGCGCTCGATGCGCTCTTCGCCGCGCACAGGCCGCGTGCGGTGCTGCACTTCGCCGCCGAGAGCCACGTCGACCGCTCGATCAGCGGGCCGGGCGAGTTCGTCCAGACGAACGTCGTCGGCACCTTTACGCTGCTCGAGGCGGCGCGGGCATACTGGAGCGGCCTCGCGGGCAGTGAGAAGGACGCGTTCCGCTTTCTGCATGTTTCGACCGACGAGGTGTTCGGCTCGCTTGAAGCAACGGACCCCGCGTTCAACGAGCGCACGCCGTATGCGCCGAACAGTCCGTATTCGGCGAGCAAGGCCGCTTCCGACCATCTGGTGCGTGCTTATTTCCACACGTACGGCCTGCCGGTGCTGACCACCAACTGCTCGAACAACTACGGCCCGTACCAGTTTCCCGAGAAATTAATCCCGCTTACGATCATCAATGCGCTCGCCGGAAAAGCGTTGCCGATCTATGGCGATGGCAAGAACGTGCGCGACTGGCTGTACGTCGGCGATCACTGCGCGGCGATCCGCACGGTGCTGCAAAAAGGCGTGCCGGGCGAAACGTACAACATTGGTGGATGGAACGAAAAGGCCAACATCGACGTCGTACATACGCTGTGCGCGACACTCGATGAACTGCGGCCTTCGGCATCGGGTGCGTCGTATGCGAAGCAGATCGAGTTCGTGAAGGACCGGCCGGGCCACGACCGTCGCTATGCGATCGACGCGACGCGCATCGAGCGTGAGCTGGGCTGGCGTCCTGCGGAGACGTTCGAGACCGGCATGCGAAAAACGGTGCGCTGGTATCTCGATCATTCGGAGTGGATTGCTGGCGTGACGAGCGGCAACTATCGTCACTGGATGGAAACTCACTACGCCGGACAGGCCTGAGGGAACGTTAATGGCACGCAAGGGCATCATTCTCGCTGGCGGATCGGGCACGCGGCTGTATCCGATCACGCACGCCGTTTCGAAGCAGCTGTTGCCGGTGTATGACAAGCCGATGATCTACTACCCGCTGTCGACGTTGATGCTCGCGGGCATCCGCGACGTGCTGATCATCTCGACGCCTGCCGACACGCCGCGGTTTCAGTCGATGCTCGGCGACGGCTCGCGGTGGGGGATGAATCTTCAGTACGCAGTGCAGCCGTCGCCGGATGGACTCGCGCAGGCGTTCATCATCGGGCGCGATTTCATTGGTAACGATGATTGCGCGCTGATTCTGGGCGACAACATTTTTTACGGTCACGATCTGGCGCATCAGTTGGAGAAGGCAAACGCGCGGACGGATTGCGCGACCGTGTTTGCGTATCACGTGAACGATCCGCAGCGCTATGGTGTGGTCGAGTTCGACGACCAGTTGCAGGCGCTTTCGATTGAAGAAAAGCCTGTCAAGCCGAGGTCGCCGTATGCGGTGACCGGGCTTTACTTCTATGACAACGATGTGTGCAACATCGCGGCGGATATCAAGCCGTCGGCGCGCGGCGAACTGGAAATCACCGATGTGAACCTGCGCTATCTGGAAGCGAAAAAGCTGCGCGTCGAAATCATGGGACGGGGTTATGCGTGGCTCGATACCGGCACGCACGATTCGCTTATCGAAGCTGCCACGTTCATTGCGACGCTGCAGAAGCGGCAGGGTCTGGTTGTGGCTTGCCCGGAAGAGATCGCGTACCGGAGTGGCTGGATCGACGATGCTCAATTGAGCGAACTCGCCGCGCCGCTGGCGAAGAACGAGTACGGGCAATATCTCAAGAATCTGTTGACGGACAAAGTTATATGGCAATCACGGTAACCGCTACGGCACTGCCCGAGGTCAAGCTCATCGAGCCGAAGGTGTTCGGCGATGCCCGCGGGTTTTTCTTCGAGAGTTTCAACGCGAAGGAATTTGCGGAGAAGGTGGGCGTGGATGTGGCGTTCGTGCAGGACAATCATTCGCGCTCAGCGAAGGGTGTGCTGCGGGGGCTGCATTATCAGATCGAGCATGCGCAGGGGAAGCTGGTGCGGGTGGTGTCGGGCGAGGTGTTCGATGTGGCGGTTGATATCCGTCGGAGCTCGCCAAATTTTGGAAAGTGGGTGGGCGTGAATCTGAGTGCGGAAAATAACCGGCAGTTGTGGATTCCGCCGGGTTTTGCGCATGGTTTTGTTGTGTTGTCGGAGACGGCGGAGTTTCTGTACAAGACTACGGATTACTGGTTTCCGGACTACGAGCGGTGCTTGATCTGGAATGATCCGGAAGTTGGGATTGAATGGCCGATCGACGGTGAGCCGACGCTGGCTGCGAAAGATGCGGCGGGGAAGAGGATGAGTGAGGCGGAGAGTTATGCGTGACCTATGCGTTTTCACAACTTCAACCTGAAGTTTGATCTGAGTGCAAGGTATTGAATTTAAAGAAAATCGGCACGTTTGTATCTGTTTGTTAGCTCGCTACGGTCGTTCGACCGGCGATTCTATAATCGTGCGTCCGGTCTGTTGCCGTCGTCCGACGGCGGCCTCAGACATGAGGATGCACTGATTTCAAGGACGTCCTCATGGCCGATCTGCACGAACCCATCATTCTTGTGACCGGCTCCACGGGCCAGGTGGGATTTGAACTTCTGCGAAGCCTCCAGGGCTTGGGCCGGATTGTCGCGCCTGACCGGCAGGCTTTCGATCTGGCAAATTTCGATCAGATGCGAAGCGTTGTGCGCGAGCTCAAGCCCGCGCTTATCGTCAATCCGGCAGCCTATACCGCAGTGGATCAAGCGGAGACGGACGTCGACGCCGCGATGCGGATGAATGGTGAGGCGCCGGGCGTGCTGGCGGAAGAGGCGCGGCGCGTTGGGGCGGCGCTTATTCACTTCTCGACTGACTACGTGTTTGATGGCGCCAAGGATGGTGCTTACGTGGAAGACGATCCGACCGGACCGCTCAATGTCTACGGCAAAAGCAAGCTGGCGGGCGAGCAGGCGATCGAGCAGGTTGGCGGCAAGTACTTCGTGTTTCGGACAAGCTGGGTGTATGGGACACGCGGGCGCAATTTTTTGCGGACGATGTTGCGGCTTGCTGCGGAGCGGTCTGAGATGAGTATTGTTGCGGACCAGGTGGGGGCGCCGACGTGGTCAGCCACGATTGCCGCATTGACGGCGGAGATCGCAACGCGGGTGCTGATCGATCATTTCGAAGATGCCGATTGGTGGAGACAACACTCGGGGGTCTATCATTTGTCTGCCTCCGGTTTCACTTCGTGGGCGGGTTTTGCGGAAGCAATCTTTGCGTCAATGGACGCAGGGGCGCGACCGAATGTAAAGGCTATTTCCTCGGATGAATATCCTGCCCCCGCCAAAAGACCTCGTAATTCGAGGCTGTCGAGTGCGAAACTGACATCGGTGTTTTCACTCCGTCCGCCGGATTGGCATGACGCGCTGAAATTGTGCCTATCCCATTTGTGACGCCTTGCCAGTTGCTCGGGCCCAACGAAGGGTTTTGTTGGGCCGAGGGCTAGCTACAGGGGCGTGCTTGGCAACTTGAGCGCGGTTCACTATGATCGAGCCTTTTGTCCCGGTCTGTTTCAGGTCCGGTGGCGGGTTCGCTTCGAGCCGCCTGCTACAATAGACGATTATGGCTCGGCGTGTGCGTTCCACGTTAAGTGGTCGCTCGAGCTAAGATGCGCGCGCCTTCAGGCGGCGCCAGTCTCATTTTTTCGTTTTCACACGGGCATTTGGAGATTTTTTTCGCATGAAACAAGACCTGATAGATCGTATTCAAAGCCGATCAGCCAAGGTTGGTATCGTAGGGCTTGGGTACGTCGGTTTGCCTCTGATGCTTCGCTTTTCCGAGGTTGGTTTTCATGTGCTTGGCTTCGATATTGATATCAATAAGGTCGATGCGCTCAACTCTGGACGCTCTTATATTGAGCATATCTCCTCGGATGCCGTGAAAGAAGCGCAAGCTCGGCGCTTCGAAGCGACGATCGACTTTTCGCGTGCCTCCGAGGTGGACGCACTCATCCTGTGTGTTCCGACGCCTCTCGATAAGCACCGCGAGCCGGATCTGTCCTTCGTCCTCGATACGACGGACAGTCTCACGCCTTATCTTCGCGCCGGTCAGATCGTATCGCTCGAAAGCACGACTTATCCGGGGACGACAGATGAGGAACTTAAACCGCGAATCGAATCGCGCGGATTTGTTGTCGGCAAGGATATATTTCTGGTCTTCTCGCCCGAGCGCGAAGACCCGGGCAATCCGGACTTCACTACCCGAACCATTCCCAAGGTGGTCGGCGGTGATACGCCAGCCTGCCAGGCTGTCGGCGCTGCTCTTTATGAGGCGGTGATCGATCGCGTCGTGCCGGTTAGTTCCACCCGCGCGGCCGAAATGACCAAGCTTCTCGAGAATATCCATCGCGCGGTCAATATCGGATTGGTGAACGAACTCAAGATTGTCGCTGAAAAGATGAACATCGACATTTTTGAGGTAATTCGCGCGGCCGCGACTAAGCCGTTCGGTTTCGTGCCCTACTATCCAGGCCCGGGGCTTGGTGGGCATTGCATTCCGATCGATCCGTTCTACCTGACGTGGAAGGCACGCGAATACGGCGTTCATACGCGTTTTATTGAGTTGGCGGGTGAAGTCAACAGCAGCATGCCTGAATGGGTTGTCAGCAAGGTTGCAGGTGCACTGAACGATGCAAAACGCTCGATCAACGGAAGCAAAATCCTTGTGCTTGGCATTGCCTACAAGAAGAACGTCGACGACATGCGCGAATCGCCGTCAGTCATCCTGATGGAGAAATTGCGCGATCTCGGAGCTGAGGTTCAATACAGCGATCCGCACATTCCTGTGTTCCCGAAGCTTCGTGAACACAACTTCATTTTGTCAAGCGTGGCGCTTACGTCTGATTCCATTGCAACTTTCGATTGCGTGCTGCTCGCGACTGATCATGACCGGTTCGACTACGACCTCATCAAAGCGCACGCGAAGCTGGTTGTCGACAGTCGCGGCAAGTATCAGGATCGCAGTCCGACCATCGTGCGTGCTTAATCAATATGCTTACTCAACATCCCCCCATCAGTGACCGGAAAATCCGCTTTGCGCTCGTCGGGTGTGGTCGCATTGCCCAGAATCATATGGACGCGATTGCTCGCCATTCGGAGCGCGCTGAAATCACCGATGTTTGCGATATCGATCCGGCCGCGCTGAAAGCTGCTGAAGAAAAGACCGGTGCGCGCGGCCATGCGTCGCTGGAGGCGCTTCTGTCATCCTCGAAGGCCGACTGTGTGGTTCTGACCACGCCTTCCGGGCTGCATCCGCGGCAGGCCATCGAGTGCTTCGAAGCCGACTTCAATGTCATGACCGAGAAGCCCATGGCGACCCGCTGGAATGATGGCGTGGAAATGGTGAAGGCAGGCGACCGCGCTGGGAAATACCTTTTTGTGGTCAAGCAGAACCGTCGCAACGCGACGCTGCAGCTACTGAAGAAGGCCGTGACCGAGCGGCGCTTCGGCCGCATCTACATGGTCAATATCAACGTGTTCTGGACGCGCCCTCAAAGCTATTACGACTCAGCGCCGTGGCGCGGCACCTGGGAGTTCGATGGCGGTGCCTTCATGAACCAGGCGAGCCACTACGTTGACTTGCTCGACTGGCTCATCGGCCCGATCGAAAGTGTGCAGGCGTACACGGGCACGCTTGCGCGCGATATCGAGGTTGAAGATACCGGTGTCATCAGCGTCAAGTGGCGATCCGGCGCGCTTGGCTCGATGAACGTGACCATGTTGTCGTATCCGAAGAATTACGAAGGGTCGATCACCATTCTGGGCGAACATGGAACCGTGCGCGTTGGAGGGGTCGCTGTCAACGACATTCAGCATTGGGAATTCGCTGAAAAGCGTCCGGAAGACGAACACGTCAAACAGGCGAGCTACGAAACAACCTCGGTATATGGGTTCGGTCATCCGCTCTATTACGATAACGTGATCAAGGTATTTCGCGGCGAAGCGGCGCCGGAGACCGATGGTCGCGAAGGTTTGAAGTCGCTCGAAACGCTGATCGCGGCCTATCGGTCGGCTCGCGACGGTTGCCGCGTGTCGCTTCCCCTCGATTATTGATCCCGGAGTCCGCTCATGAGTTTTTCAGCACACCCGAGCGCCATCGTCGATGAGGGCGCCCAGATTGGCGAGGGCACGCGAGTCTGGCACTGGGTACATATTTCTGGCGGTGCCAGGATCGGCCGTGGCTGTTCGTTCGGCCAGAACGTATTTGTCGCAAACGACGTAGTGATTGGCGACAACGTCAAAGTACAAAACAACGTCTCGATTTACGACGCGGTGACGCTGGAAGACGATGTGTTTTGCGGCCCGTCGATGGTGTTCACGAATGTGATGAATCCGCGTAGTGCCGTGAATCGCAAGAACGAGTACCGCAGGACGCACGTGCGTCGCGGCGCGACTATCGGCGCCAATGCCACCGTGGTGTGTGGTCACGAGATCGGCGAGCACGCTTTTATCGGCGCTGGCGCCGTAGTGACCCGGGACGTGGCGCCGTTTTCCTTGATGGCCGGCACGCCCGCGCGTCGTATCGGATGGATGTGCCGTTGCGGCGAGCGCTTGCCCGGCACTGCCGCCGAGCACACGTGTGCCGCATGCGGTAGCCGTTATCGAATCACCGACGCTGAGTGCGCGCCGCTCTGATAGTCAATCGCACGGACACGATATGGAATTCATTGATCTGAAAACGCAGTACACGCAGCTGAAATCGAGCATTGACGCGCGCATGGCAGCCGTACTGGCACATGGTCAGTTCATCATGGGGCCGGAGATTGCCGAGCTCGAGCTGAAACTTGCCGCCTATGTCGGTGTCAAGCACTGCATTGGGGTGGCTGACGGTACGACAGCGCTGCTGATTGCATTGATGGCGCTAGGCATCAAGTCGGGTGACGAAGTCATCACGACCCCTTTCACGTTCATCGCTACCGGCGAGATGATCGCACTGTTGGGCGCCCGGCCGGTCTTTGTCGATATTGATCCAGCGACATGGAACATCGATCCTGAGTTGATCGAGCAGGCGATCACGCCGCGTACCAAGGCGATCATGCCGGTCAGCCTTTACGGTCAATGTGCCGACCTTGACCCGATCAACGAGATTGCTGGTCGACATGGCATACCGGTGATCGAGGACGCGGCGCAAAGTTTTGGGGCAACCTATCGTGGGCTGCGCTCTGGCGGCGTGACGGACATCGGGTGTACGAGTTTCTTCCCGTCGAAGCCGCTTGGTTGCTATGGCGATGGCGGCGCGTGCTTTACCAATGACGACACGCTTGCGACGAAAATGCGGCAAATCCGCATTCACGGGCAGGACCGGCGTTACCATCACCCGCTTATCGGTCTGAACGGCCGTCTTGATACCTTGCAGGCGGCGGTGCTTCTGGGCAAGTTGGATGCGTTTCAGGATGAGGTGGTCGCTCGTGAGCGCATCGGGGCGCGCTACACGGCGTTGCTGAGCGATGTGGTGCAGACGCCGCAGATTCAACCCGGCAACACCAGTGTGTATGGGCAATACACGATCGAGGTCGACAAGCGCGAAGCGGTGCAGGCACACCTCAAGGAGGCTGGCGTACCCACGGCGGTTCACTATCCGATTCCACTGCACTTGCAGCCCGCTTTCGCGCATCTCGAACTGGATCCAGAAGCGTTTCCGCGCTCACTGGCGGCCGGACGCCGTGTGATGAGCCTGCCAATGCATCCGTTTCTCGACGAAGCCACGCAAGACGAGATCGTCGCGGCTGTCAAATCGGCGCTTTGACAATGACCAAGGTACTTACCGTTGTCGGCGCCCGTCCTCAATTCATCAAGGCCGCGGCGGTATCGCGTGCCCTGGCGCAGAACTATGCGGCCAGCCTGACCGAAGTTATCGTTCACACCGGACAGCACTACGACAGCAATATGTCGCAGGTGTTTTTCGACGAACTCGGCATTCCTGAACCTGCATACAACCTCGAAATCTCCGGCGGTTCCCATGGCGCGATGACAGGGCGGATGCTTGAGGGCATCGAGCGCGTGATGCTGTCCGAGTCCCCCGATTTCGTGCTGATCTATGGCGACACCAATTCGACGCTGGCCGGGGCGTTGGCGGCTGCAAAGCTGAACATCCCGGTGGCCCATGTCGAAGCGGGTTTGCGTTCGTTCAATATGCGCATGCCCGAAGAGGTCAATCGTATCGTAGCGGATCGCGTTTCCAATATGCTTTTTTGCCCAACCGACGCCGCCGTGCGTAATCTCGCGAACGAAGGAATCTTAAGGGGCGTGAGCAATGTAGGCGACGTCATGTACGACGTTTCGCTCTTCTATTCGAAAATTGCTGCCGAACGCAGCGAGATTTTCGACAAGTTGGACCTGTCCGAGCGCAACTATGTGCTCGCGACATGTCATCGTGCAGAAAACACGGACGATCCAGACCGTATGCGAAGCATAGCAATGGCGCTTGGCATGCTCGCAAAGGACGTTCCGGTTGTGCTGCCTCTGCACCCGCGTACGCGGCAGATCGTAGCCGAGCGTGGGTTGCTGACAGCGCTCGGCACAGTACGCGTCGTCGAACCTCTTTCGTTTCTGGATATGATTCGGCTCGAGCAATCGGCGCGGTTGATTCTCACTGATTCCGGAGGCGTGCAGAAGGAGGCATTTTTCTACGGCGTCCCCTGCGTGACCATGCGCGACGAGACAGAGTGGGTTGAGACCGTCGCCGCCGGATGGAACGTGCTGGTAGGTGCAAATCTGGACAAACTCCTCGTAGCTGTTCGTGAAGCAAAGACTCCGAAAGAGCGCCCAGCCGTTTACGGCGACGGTCATGCAGCGGAGAAGATTCTGGCTCAACTTGTTCAGCGTTAATCTTGAGACGTCTCGGTGACTGACGGATCGTAAGCTGGGTGGCATTTCAATGGTGGGTTAGTTCAACGTGGATCTGATTGGAAAGCGCTTCCTTGTTATCGGGGGAGCCGGGTTTATCGGCTCTCATACGGTCGACGCCCTGTTGCGCGAGGGTGTGGCTGAGGTGGTGGTTTACGACAATTTCTCGCGGGGCAAGCCGGCGAATCTCATCGATGCGCTAAGAGATCCGCGCGTGTCTGTCTTTTCGCTCGGTGGTGACATCCTGCATGAGGATGTTCTAAGAGAGGCAATGCGGGGCATGGATGGCGTGTTTCACTTCGCCGCGTTGTGGTTGCTACATTGCCATGATTTCCCCCGAGCGGCGTTTGACGTGAACATTCGCGGGACTTTCAACGTAATCGAAGCCGCAATGGCGACCGGCGTGCGCCGACTCGTGTTCTCCTCTTCCGCATCTGTCTACGGAGACGCGATAGAGGTTCCGATGACCGAAGCGCATCCTTTCAACAATCAGAACTTCTACGGCGCCGCGAAGCTGGCCGGTGAACAGATGTTCCGCGCGCTTCACCACCGGTATCGCGGCACGCCGCAACACTTCGATTACGTGGGCCTGCGGTACATGAATGTGTATGGACCACGGCAAGAAGACCGGGGTGCCTATATTGGCGTAGTGGCGAGCATGTTCGAGCGCCTTGAGCGTGGTCTCGCGCCGATGGTTCACGGCGACGGGTCGCAAGCCTACGATTTCGTATTCGCGTCGGATTGCGCAATGGCCAACGTGCTTGCGATGAAGAGCGATGTCACTGATGCGTTCTACAACGTCGGGACAGGAGTTAAGACGTCGGTGATCGAACTGGCTCAACGCGTTCTGAGACTGTCCGGCAGCCCGCTGTCGCCAGTGTTCGAATTGACCGATCGCCCAGCAGTGCGCAATCGGATTGGCAGCACGGCGCTTGCATCGGCCGATCTAAGCTTCACCGCTAGTGTCATGCTGGACGAAGGACTGAAGGAAACCATCGAGTGGCGTCGGCGCGCATCACCAGGGCAGCACGCAAGTGAATGAGTCGCAATGTCGTATGTACGTTGACTAAGATTGCAAAGAGGGTTTGAGGATGTGTGGAATATTTGGTTTCGTTAGTGCGCGCGGCACGGGCGGTAGCGGGCATGAACTGTTGCGCCGCGGCTTGGACGCGATTCGCCACCGGGGCCCGGACGGCGAGGGCGTCTGGCTTTCTGACAGTCGCAACGTGGGCCTCGCGCATGCCCGACTGAGTATTATCGATCTCGATACCGGCGCGCAGCCGATGTCCTTGCCCAGTGGCAACGTCATCACGTACAACGGCGAAATCTACAACTATATCGAACTGCGCGAGGAACTCGGGATCGAGAACTTCACGACGCGTTCCGATACTGAGGTGATTTTGCGCGCCTACGAGCGTTGGGGCGCCGCCTGCGTCGAAAAGTTGCGCGGAATGTTCGCATTCGCGATCTGGGATGCGAAGCGCGGCGAAATGTTCGTGGCGCGCGATCGTTTTGGTATCAAGCCCTTCTATTACGTCACCGTCGGCGACGCATTCTATTTTTCGTCGGAAGTAAAAGGCCTACTTAGCTTCATGCCGGAGCGTCGTATCGATGCCGGCGCGTTGAACGAATACTTTTCTATGCAGTTCTGTCTCGGCGACAAGACCTTGCTGAATGGCGTGCGGCAACTCTCGCCGGCCCATTGCGGATTTGTGGCGCCAGGCAAGGCGCCGGAGCTGCATCGCTATTGGGAAGTGTTCTACAAGCTGGACTGGGACCACACCGAGAAATACTTCGTCGAGGAATTGCAGCGGCTGCTGGATGATTCGGTCAACGTGCACATGCGCGCGGATGTTGAAGTGGGCGCCTATATCAGCGGCGGCGTCGATTCGAGTCTGATTGCGGCGATGGCGCGCGAGGGCCGGCCGGACAGTCGATTCCAGGGCTTCACCGGAAAGTTTTCGCTGAGCGAAGCGTTCGACGAGTCGCGCTACGCGCGCGCCGTCGCTCGCGATCACAACATGATCCTGCACGAGATCGATATTACGGAAGACGATTTCGTAGATAACATCGAAAACGTCATCTATCACTTGGACCAACCCGTCGCTGGGCCGGGGTCGTTTCCGCAGTACATGGTTTCGAAACTCGCAAGCCAGCATCTGAAGGTTGTGCTGGGCGGTCAGGGCGGAGACGAGATCTTCGGCGGCTATGCCCGTTACCTCATTGCCTATTTCGAGCAATGTATCAAGGCGGCGTTGGACGGCACGATTCATAACGGAAATTATGTAGTCACGTATGAATCGATCATTCCGAATCTGCAGTCCTTGCGTGGCTACAAGCCTTTGATTCAGGAGTTCTGGAGTAGCGAACTCTGGGAAGATCGCGATCGTCGTTATTTCCGGTTGATCAACCGCGCAAACACGTTCAGCGACATCCTCGACCGTAGCTCGTTCGATCCGATGGCTGCGTTCGAGGAGTTCAAGGAGATCTACTGGGGCGACAACGTGGGTAAAGAATCGTATTTCGATTCTATGACGCACTTCGACTTCAAGACGTTGCTGCCGGCGCTTCTACAGGTCGAAGACCGCATGAGCATGGCTCATGGTCTGGAATCGCGCGTGCCGTTCCTCGATCATCGACTGATCGAGTTTGCTGCGACGATTCCGGCCAACGTGAAGTTCGCAAACGGCGAACTCAAGCGGCTTTTGCGCGTTGCGTTCTCCGAGCGCTTGCCGAAGGAAATCCGCGAGCGTAAGGACAAGATGGGCTTCCCGGTACCGCTCCAGCACTGGCTCAAGGGGAAAGGCCGCGCGTGGGAATACATCTGCGATGTGCTGACAAGCGAGAAGGCGCGCCATCGCTCGTATCTGTCGCGACCGATCGACGTCGACAGTATTGTCGGCAATCAGGGCGTGTACAGTCGCAACCTGTGGGCACTTCTGAGTCTCGAGTTGTGGCAGCGACGTTTCGTCGACTGATCGCATACGAAAACGGCATAATGGTTTTCTTGAATTCAACAAATTGGACACATAGTCATGAAAGTATTCGTTACGGGTGGTTGCGGTCAAATTGGCTCGCATGTTACGGAAATGTTGCTCGAACGTGGCGATGAGGTACTCGCCATCGACAATCTCGCCACCGGCCGTCGTGAGCACCTTAAAGATCATCCGAATCTGACAGTCGTGATCGACACGATTGCCGACAAGGCGCTGGTCGACAAGCTCACCGTAGAATTCAAGCCGGATGCGATCGTCCATACGGCGGCGTCGTACAAGGACCCGGAAGACTGGTACAACGACACGCTGACGAACTGTGTCGGTGGTTCGAACCTTATCTCCGCGGCGAAAGCAAACAAGATCGGCCGCTTTATCTATTTCCAGACGGCGTTGTGCTATGGCGTCAAGCCGTTGCAACAGCCGATCAGGCTCGACCATCCGAAGCTGCCTGCGAACAGCTCGTACGCGATTTCGAAGACGGTCGCGGAAGATTATCTCGAGATCTCCGGCATTGACTACGTGTCCTTCCGGCTCGCCAACGTCATTGGACCGCGCAATGTGAGCGGCCCGCTGCCGATCTTTTTCGACCGCCTCACGCAGGGCAAGCGCTGCTTCGTCACCAAGGCGCGTCGTGACTTCGTGTTCGTGAAGGACCTGGCTCGCAATGTCCTCAAGGCAATCGACGGCGTGGGCCAAGGTGCATACCACTTCTCGTCGGGTACCGACGTGGCGATCCAGGAGTTGTACGACGCAGTGGTGAACGCGATGGTGCTGCCCGACTATCCGCAGCCGGACGTTCGTGAACTCGGCCCCGACGACGCTCCGTCGATTCTCCTCGATCCGTCGCGCACGTTTGCGGACTTCGGCGCAATCGAATTCACGCCGCTCTCGCAGACTGCGGCTGAAGCGGTTGCGTACTACCGTGAGTTCGGCATTCACGGCGGCTACACGCATCTGAAACACTCGGAAACCAAATAAGGGTTGCTGCGATGCGCATATTCATCACTGGCGGCGCGGGCTGTCTCGGCTCGAACCTGATTGAACATTGGATTCCCGCGGGGCACGAAATCCTCGTGCTGGATAACTTTGCCACCGGCAAGCGTGAAGTATTGCCGGACGTCGCCGGGTTGCGCGTCGTCGAGGGTTCGGTGACGGATGCGGAACTCGTCGATCGGCTGGTCGCCGAGTTCCGGCCGGAGGTACTGGTCCATAGTGCCGCGTCATATAAAGACCCGAATGACTGGGAAAACGATGCGGCCACGAACGTTCAAGGCAGCATTAACGTTTGCCGTTCCGCTGAACGCCACGGTGTGTTGCGCATCATCAACTTTCAGACTGCGCTTTGCTATGGCCGGCCGGAAAGCGTGCCCATCCCGGTGAGCGCGCCGGTTGCTCCGTTTACCAGCTATGGCATCTCGAAGGTAGCAGGCGAACAGTTCTTGATGATGTCGACGCTGCCGGTGATTTCGCTGCGTCTGGCCAACATCACCGGGCCACGCCTTGCAATCGGTCCGATCCCCACTTTCTACAAGCGGCTCAAGGCGGGGCAGAAGTGCTTCTGCAGTGATACGGTCCGGGATTTTCTGGACATGGCGGACTTCATCGCGTTGATGGACCGGCTGATCGTAGAGGATCTGCCTTCGGGCGTTTACAACGTCTCCACAGGTGAGGGGCATTCGATCAAGGAAATATTCGATCTCGTTGCCGATTATGTAAATGTGACGCTGTCGGAGCCTGTGCCCGTCGTGCCGCCTGGTGCAGACGATGTGCCGGCGGTCGTGCTTGATCCGTCCGAGACGGAAAAGCGGATTGGATGGAAAGCCCAATATGGCTTTGCCGAAACGATTCGCCGTCAACTGGCCTGGTACGACGCTCACGGCGTGACTGACATTTTCAGCCATCTGGCTTCCCCAAAAGCGTGAGAGTCGAGTATTCAACCATGTCTGAACTCAGCTTCAAGAACAGCAAAGTCCTCGTTGTAGGCGGTGCGGGATTCGTCGGGTCGAATCTGTGCCGTGCGCTTCTGGCGCACGAGTTGAAAGAGCTTTTGATCGTCGACAACCTGCTGTCGTCGGATTTGTCGAATGTGCCGGCCGACCCGGAAGTACGCTTTATTTACGGTTCGATTGCCGATGACCGGGTGTTGGCTTCGTTGCCGTCCGACATCGATTTTGTTTTCCATCTCGCGTGTTATCACGGCAATCAGTCGTCTATTGCCGATCCGATTGCGGATCACGAGAACAACACGTTGACCTCGCTCAAGTTGTTCGAGCACCTGAAGAGCTACGCCGGCCTCAAAAAGGTCGTCTATGCGGCGGCCGGTTGCGCGGTTGCCGAGAAGACGTTCGACGACGCGGTTGCTACGCCGGAAGATGCGCCGATTTCGATGTTTCATGACAGCCCGTATTCGATATCCAAGCTTATCGGCGAGTTTTACGGCAACTACTACTTCACGCGGCACGGATTGCCGTTCGTGAAGGCACGTTTTCAGAACGTCTATGGCCCGCGTGAAATTCTGGGCGCAGGTCGTTGGCGGGGAACGCAGCATACCGTGTGGCGCAATGTGACGCCCACGTTCATCTGGAAGTCGCTGCAGAAAGAGGCATTGCCGCTCGACAATGGTGGAAACGCCAGTCGCGATTTCATCTTTGTCGAGGATATGGCGCGGGGCTTGATGCGGTGCGCGCTTGCCGGTACGCCGGGTAGCGTGTACAACCTCGCGTCCGGCGCGGAGACGACCATCCGCGATCTCGCGGAAATGATCAACGAATTGACCGGCAACGATACGCCGCTCGATTTGCGTCCTGCGCGTGATTGGGATCGCTCGGGCAAACGGTTTGGATCGACGGACAAGTCCAAACGGGAACTCGGCTTTTCCGCGAAAGTTTCGATTCGCGAAGGGTTGGCCAAGACGATTGAATGGACGCTTGCCAATCGGGAATCGATCGAGCGATGCATGCGTCAGCACGATTACTTCATGGCCCATATGCGATAAGCGCAGCGGCCGCAGGCCGCTCGTCCGAATTCTGCCGGCGTGTCGTCTGGCCTCAATGAACTTTTCTCATTCAAGATGGCCGATAAGCCTTTGTCCGCTTTGGCAAGTCAAGCACCGATGCAGGTGCTTATCGTTTCCAGCATGTACCCGACCGAGGCCAATCCGGTCGGGGGAATTTTTATTCATGAGCAGGTCAAGGCTTTGCGCAGCCGGGGCATCGACGCTCGAGTTGTAACCGGTGATCCGCTCTGGCTTTCTGGACGCAGGCCGGTGCGGTCCGTCTACACGTATTTGCGCTCGTTACGGCATCAACCGCCCGCCAAATGGAAGACGTATGACGGCGTCCCGGTTTGCCGCTTTCAGTTCCCGGCGGGCTCTTTTTCCCGTACCTGGAACTACCCGTTTTTCTATTCGTTCTCTTTGCGTCGTGCGCTAGCGTCATTGACCGACGGTTTTGCCTACGAGCTGGTGCATTGCCATACTGCGTATCTCGACGGCCGTGCTGCCGCGATGGCGGCTCGCACCGCCAACGTCCCGCTGATACTGACAGAACATACCGGGCCATTTTCGAGCGTGACCGAAAGGTGGACGATGCGCATTCACACGCAGGCTGGCATCGACGCCGCGCATCGCGTTATCGCTGTCAGCGCAGCGCTTAAAAATGCGATCTGTCAAAGTTTGACGAGTGTGTCGCCGGATAAGATCGTGGTGATCCCAAATGGCACCGACACATCGCTGTTCGATCCGAACGTATCGAATGCCGCCGCAGATGTTCTCGGCGCAGACGCTTACACGAAACTGTGGCCGAAATTCCTCGAGCGGATGGAGGCCTCGGTCGGCGAAACGATTACTCCGGAATTGATAGACCGTTTCGTTGAAGACTCGCTTGCCGCCGCGCTTGTCGCGGAACGTGCGCGGGGTCGGGAGGCGGTCGCGCTGGATGACGGCGAAGTAGTCAACGCCATCTGGGTTGGACACCACGTCGACGTAAAGCGTGTGGACAGGCTGATCGACGCATTCGCGATTGCACGGCGCCACAGGCCCGAACTTCGACTGACTCTTGTCGGGGACGGTCCGCTTAAAGCGGATCACCAGCGGCGAGCTGCCCAATTGGGTGTTGAGGCCTATACGACTTTTCTGCCGGGAAAGAACCGGCACGGCGTCAAGTTTGAAGTTGGAAACGCAAGCTTTCTCGTCATATCGAGCGAGGTCGAAACGTTCGGCGTTGTTGCAATTGAAGCGTTGTCGATGGGCAAACCCGTGCTGTCGACCGCTTGTGGCGGACCGGATGACATCCTGAACGATCGGCGCCTCGGCGAACTCGTTCCTAACACGATGGAAGATCTCGCGCTTGGACTCCAGCGTATGGCTGCTCGGATGACGGATTTCGATGCGCGGGTAATTCGCCAGGAGGCGATTGCGCGGTTTGATTTTGGTGCGGTGGCGCAACGGCTTACTGAGCAGTATGACAAGCTTCTCATGCGTGGCGTGAAGGGAGGAGTAGGTCAACAACAACCCGCCACAGCAGTGAGTCGAAGCGATTGACGCGGTACATCGATGATGTCAGGGATGACGTAGCCCAAATGGCCGTTCTTGCGCTCAAGGCCGTTTGGTCCGGCGGTAGCGACGAGCATGTCGGTTACTGCGTCCCGTTTGTCGTCGCTACAAAAACCTAAGTGAACTGGTCGCTAATATTTGCTAAGGTCAGCGATATGTTTTCAACGCGTTAGCAGAAGGCTCTCGTAGAGCAGCCGCAAAAACACTCGAAGCCAAGTCATTTGTTGCGTCGACTATGTACACGTCGCATGGCCCTCGCTCGGTGCTATGGCGCCTCCTTACTAAGCCATCCTGCCAACCAATACTACCGCCGCTGACGGACCGACGTGAGCAAACGCTTTGCAATACGTACGGGTATCGCGCTTCGATGCTGTACGGCGATCGTGGGCGAGCCGCTCGCTTCGACGTGTTCCACCTTGACCACGGTTTCGACGCTTGGCACTTGCTCGTGTTCACTGATGATCTGCTTGAATGAGGCGAATACCTGGCAGCGCCGGATCAGCATGCGTGCCTGGCCCGAGAATTCATAGCCGATCAGGCGCAAATAACGCGCTCTCGTGGGCTCGAACGTCAGCGTCTGAGAGGTTTGCTGGTTTGACGTCACTTCTGCAAGAGTTCTCCAGTTGCCGTCTAACTGGTTGCATGCCTCAATCTTCATCGCCTTGCAAAAATGCAAGCCGTCGTACCAGAGCAGCGATACCACATCAATAACGCGCGCCTGTCCAAAATCGATCGTTACCCGATGAGGTAGGGGTGCGTCAGCAAGGACCGCCGCATAGCCTTCTTCTTCGCTTGGTCGTAACAGGTAGTCGGCGTCGTGCGGGCGGCCAAAAAAAGGAGATGCGTCGCAAATAGATGCGCCAGATGATGCTTGTGCAACGTCCAACGGATCGGGAACGAGAGAAGCAGTGACGAATTCCCTCAACTCATCTTTGCTGGCGGGTCTTTCTGATAGTGCTCGAGCATGATTATTGATATTGCTTGGGAACGGTATCGGATGTCGATAGATCCGGCGTTCCCATTCTTGAAAGATGATCGTATCTACGTTGCGTGAAAAATTCTGATACGAGTGATCCCCGGACGCGATGACCTCTTCGTACGCGCGAGTCGTCATTTTGACGAGTAAGTTTACGTCACGTAGTTTTTCCGCAACTTCCGCCATATTGGATAGATCTTTTTCAAGCGGAATATAGTGGCGGTTTGCCTCCAGCACGCCGGAGTATTCACCTGGGAATTGCACGAGTGCAGTTCCCAAGGCGATTGCTTCGAAGGCCCGTGGCGATATCGTATTGATGATGGCATTACCTTCGTACGGCGCGAGGAATGCATCAAAGACTTCGCCAAAGTTCGCATCGGGATGTTCTAGCAGGTAGAGCGACACCGCGCGATCAAGGTCTCCGGTGAAGTCGCAAATGCTTGCGCCGCTTTCGGTTCCGAGGACGGCTCGACCGGAACTCATGAATTCGATCCATTTGTTCCCATATATGCGATCTTCTTCACGCCAGCCGATATCGGTCTTCAATCCGAATTCTTGCGCCCGCGATTGGAATTCCTTCGCGATGTAGACCTTCTCCTGCCCCAGCTTTCCAAGAGCATAGGGCAATACGCGCCCTCGATAAGTCACATCGAGTGAACGTTCATGGAGCGGAACCTGCGCCAAATTCAGTAGGTTGTCGGGCGCATACCCCGTCAATGTCGTTTCAATCTTCACACCGCGGCGACGCAACTGACCGTAGATATCGTCGATGCTGTGTTCCGGTACGCAGGTAAAAAGCACATCAATTCCGAGTTCGATCATGGCGTCGATCGCGGAATGCACAGTTCGATACTCGTCCTGGATGAAGATGACCTTCAGTCCTTTGAAGTCCTGGAGACCGCGCCTATAAATTGGCGGTAAGTAAATCGTGGAAAAGCAGATTATCGAATAGTGAATGATGATGACGTCAAACACCGAAAAATCGGGGACCTTTTTCGGATGATCGAGCGGACTGATTACGCTAACGTTGTGCGCACTGTCTTTGGATAGCGCATTTTCGTGGTCAAAACAGGTGTTAGGGAACCCCGGTTTGACGTGCGAAAGTAGGCAGACATTGAGTGGTTTCACGATCGAATCTACTCGCGAGAAAGAATGGAGCTGTTGGGAGCTAGCGTGACTTCGATGTTCTGCTTGGTTATCCCGAGATCGATTGTTCCAGTGTAGTCCTCATTTACTTTGAAGAATACTGCGCGGTCGACGTGGCATATGAACGGAAGGCGAGTACCGCCGCCCCAATTCAGCGTGAACTGCGGCAGTACTTCGAGGCTAAGGTTGTATTCGCCCTGGCGCAGGTTCGGATGTTTGATCCGGGCCGAAATTTCGTGTTCGCCAGAGTCGGCGCCAGATGGGAAGTGGGTAGCTTCCATGGCAAGGCGTTCGCCCTTGTCGCTGTACAAAATCATGACAAACCAGAACTCGGGGACTCGCTTCGCCAACCCAATTTTGACCTTGAGGACAATATCTTCGCCACGCGCAAAAATGTTTTTGTCCGCGCGTGTTTCGGCGTCACAGGTCGCAAGCTCAAGAAAAGCCCCCGTTTCCGTATTCCAGTGGTCACTTGCGTTCAGATGGAATGCCGACTCGTTACCGCCGGTAGACGAGAGCTTGTCGACGCCGCTCTCGGAATCGAAATCAGGTCGTTTCCAAGTAAAGTGATCAGTTCGCCAAGGACCTTCGTCGGCCTCTCGTGAGGTGAGCAAGCCGATATCAAATTTCTCCGGTCCAAGCAGAATCTCGACCTTCACGTTGGCCTCGCCGAGATGACCATGCTCGATTTCGACTGAGAGAGCATGCTCTAGCATGTCCGCTACATCCTGGAAACCGGCGATTCCAGAACTTGTACTAGAGTTGGGCTGCACGGAGCGGACCATTTCCTGGCCATACTGCAGCGGTGCGCTCCATGCGGTAGTGTCTTGCACGGAAGCCAACAGATAGGCGGGTTGGCTCGTATCGTTGTCCATAGGTTCGCCGGGTCGGACTTCCATGTATCGCGGTTGGTCCGTGCGCAATGCGATTTTGCGGATGGGTACAGCTGGCGCATCGATTCCCGCCGCACGCAGCTGGATAAACGCAGACCCGACTTCCTTAGCCATGTTGTCGCGGCTCTGCCGTTGACGAGCGAGAATGCGGGCGGTCTCGCGCCGCAGCCGCTCCTCTTCCTGCTTCATCACCGACGCATAGTAGGCTTTGCTGACTTCAAGTGCAGTGCCTTCCATGTGCACGCGGCCGCGCTCGATCCAGATTGCCCGCTCACACAGTCGTTCCACGCTCGACATGTCATGACTGACAAACAGAACCGTAGCACCGCTCTCGACAGTGAGTCGTTTCATCCGTTCGGCGCTCTTGGCTGCGAAATATGCGTCGCCCGCGCCAAGGACTTCGTCGATGATCAGGATGTCCGGCTCGATTGCAGTCGCCGTCGAGAAGGCCAGGCGCGTATACATCCCTGCGGAAAACGTCTTGACCGGTTGATCGATGAAATCTTCCAGTTCAGCGAAATCAATGATCTCGTCCAGCAGTGCAGCCGCGCGTCGTCCCGTCACGCCATGGTAGGCGAGGGATGCGAATACATTTTGGCGAGCAGTGAATTCAGGGTGAAATCCCGTTCCCAATTCCATCAACGCCTGGATTTGTCCTGCAACCCTGACGCTGCCATCGGTAGGCTGCAGCCGTCCGCATACGATGCTGAGCAGTGTGCTTTTTCCCGCGCCATTGCGGCCGATCAACGCGACGCGTTCGCCGCGTTTGACGGAGAAGGAAATGTCCCGCAACGCCCAAAACTCGTCGTAACTGCTTTTCGGTGCCTTGACGCCCAAAAGTTCAAGCACACGGTATCGCGAATGTCGGAAACGCCGGTACATACGGGAGACGTTTTCAACTTTGATGGCGGTATCAGACATATTCACTAAAGATCGGTTTCAGGCGGGAAAAGAGAGTGTGGCCGAGCCAGAACGTGCCAAACGCCAAAAGCGTGAAAAAGCCAAAGAACTTCCATGGAATCACATGGAAGAACAGGATTTCCCGATAGAGTTCGATAATGTAAAAAAGAGGATTCGGATACATCAGAGGCAACAATCCCTTAGGGATCATGTCTATGGTATAGCCGATTGGGGAGACAAGCATCAAAAACTGGATGATAACGCCGATCATTTGCGCAATATCACGGAAGAAAACCGTGAGCGCGGAAATTAGCCAAGCCAGCCCGATGGAAAAGATCAGTTGCAACGCAAACATCGGAAGAATGAGCAGTTGTATTAGCGATGCCCGTCCGACAACTGCGTACGCAATCAAAAGTCCAACGAAGCCTACCGTCATTGAGACGGAGCTTGCGAGAACACTCTTCACCGGAAGGAGATCAATCGGGAACATCGTATTTTTTAAGAGCCCCTTATTACTGATTACCGATTGAGTCGAAGAGGATAATGCCTCGGAAAATCCGATAAACGGAATAAGTCCGGCAAAAATCATCAGCACATATTCGACCGACGTGTATTGCGCAAGTCGTATTTTGAATACCAGCGTGTAAATTCCCGCATAGAGACCCAAAAAAAGAAACGGATAAATAACTGCCCACGCGGCACCAAGCACGGAGCCGATGTAGCGTGCTCGTATTTCGTTTACCGTTGTCGCCCATAGCGTGTGGCGGTGGCGATACAGAAGTTGGAAAGGGATAGTCATGTAGGTTGTGTCTGTAGACGTTTCGCGACCGCAAAAGCGGCCACCACGAACTTTGGTTCGAGCATTTCGCGCGCTCCAAGCCATGGCTCGGCATGCCACGTTCGGTAGGTAATATAGCGCTCGGCTATGCGATAGCGTGTCGCTTCAATACGGGCCAGCGTCGAAACTTGCAGATGAGCGGTCTGCTTCTGGCGCGACCTTACGTTGGGCCGTCGCGGCTCATCGATCTTTTCCGCTTTAGGCCCATCGGCAGCATGCTTACAGTCAGTGTTCGCCAGAAAGCGACTGAGGCCTTTTCTACGGGTGAAAGCACCAATAGGTAGCGCGATTGTCGCGCCGGAAAACTTGCTCAGCGCAAGCAGCATCTTTTCATGGACACGACGGTCTAACTTGGCATGGCCGCGACGGCGAAAAAGGACGAGCAGCGCCGAACGTGTCAATTTCATAACCGTTAATTTTACCATGCGCTTATCGTCAACCGGGACGCTCCGCAATACCTGCAAGAGGGACACGGCCGCACGGTGACACTTCGTGATCACTTGCCGGCCCTTGATATGGCGCGGGTCATTGAAGTTGACTCGGTCGACAGTCGGTAGAAATCAACTGACCCACGCGGCTCCCAGCACCGACCCGACATAGCGTGCGCGAATCTCGTTTCGGATCGTCGCGTACAAGGTATGCCGGTGACGATAAATAAGTGTTAGTGGTTCAATCATCGAGTGTGTCGTTATGAATTAATGCCATGTTAGGCGGCTGTTTGCGCGAGGGTTGCAACTGCGCGCCTGGGTTGCGCCCCAATTCGGTGTAAAGCTCAAGCAACTTTCGCTCCTCCACTGACCAGTTCAGATTGGAGCGGGCGTTGAGCAAATTATGTTGCGCCGTGTTAATTGCTTGCGAGTCAGTAAGTGCTTCCGTCATCGTGCGGGCGAGCACGTCGGGCGCCGTCGTGTCACACAGCCAGCCAATCTTGTATCCGTCGACCACGTCCCGCAGATAAGGCAAATCGCTCGCAATGATGGGCAATCGTGCCGCCACAAACTCAAACAGCTTGTTCGGGCTGCAGTAACGGTGCATTTCGTCGACGGCCGCGTAAGGGATCACGCCGACGTCGCATAGCTCGGTCAAATCGGCTAGCTGATCGCTTTCAACGCGCCCATAGAAAATCACCCGGTCGTTGAGCTCTAACTTGTCGGCGAGCGCCTGCAAGACCTTGACGTGCTCGCCATAGCCGATCACTAACAGCATTGCTGGCGCGGCGACATCGCGAAACGCGTGCAACATTGCTTCGAGATTGCGTTCCGCGGAAATCCACCCTTGATACACGAAGATAAACGCATCTTTGGGCAAGCCGTACTTCTCTCTCGCCGCGCGTCTCGCATCAGGGCTGATCGCCACGTCGCGCTGGTCATCTGCCGGCAAGGGGCTTGCGTTGAGAATGACCATCGGTTCAGTCACATCGTGCTCTTTCGCGATCATCCGGGCGATATACGGATTGACCGTAATGACGCGCCGGCACCGCTTGATCAGCGCGCGCTCGAGTGCAAGGAACTTGCGTTGCTGCTGCGGCGTGAAGCACGACTGCACGGGATAGAACTCGTGCGAATCGTAAATCAGCGGTACGCGCCGTAATTGCGCGACCGTCGCAGCGACCTTTAGCATGGGAAAGTCGTGGACGTGAACGACGTCGAATTCGTGTTCGAGCGCTTTGTCGACGACAAAAGTTTCATACGCCGTGAGCGTGCCGAAGACCTTCGCGGCCACTCGCTGGAAAGGCCACACGAACCGGCCGAGCCGGCCCCAACGCTTGAGCGTGCGTACTTTGCGCAGATCGGTCCAGTCGAACGCATATCGCTTGACGACAACACCGTCGGGTTGCTCGTATGCATCCGGCTGCGCGCATTCAAATCCTGACAGCACGGTTACATGATGCCCATTTCTTTGCAGAGAGCTTGCTTCCTGCAGGATGCGCCGGTCGATCATCTGGGCGTCTGGCGACAGCATGATGATTTGCATAATACCGATTCCGTTTTGGTGAAGATCAGGTTAGCGAAATATCGATCTGCGCTCGCGCTGCGATGTTGGCAGCGTTGCGCCTCGCTTCAACCCAACGTTCGTCCGTGCTTTGTTCGTAGTCCAGGCGATTCGGCAGCAGTTCATTCGCTTCATACCGGGCGAACTTCCAGCTAATTGCATGCCGCCGGATGGCACGCGCAATCCGATAACTGTCGGCGATGCTCACGCGCTGGCGACGCAGCGAAGGAACGATGATGTCGTTTTCCACGCTGTGGACGAAGCCACGATACGTGTACTGCCCGGAGCCCACGACCCGTTGCCAGGCGTTATCGGCTATCCGTTTGCATTCGGCTTCATCGCGGGCGCGCTCGCACACTTCCTCCAGATCCGAGAAGTCGCGTGCGATCGGCAGATAGTCGATGCCGGCGCGCAGGACGCCCTGATACTCACCTTCCACAAGCAACTGACATGTGCGTGTCGCGCATGCCTCGAGATGTCGCGGACCCAAGGCAAAGAGTGCGAGCGAGTTGTCCTGACCGGGAAAACAGGCATCGCGCACTTCTTCGAACGTGGCGTCCGGATGTTGGCTGAGATAGGCCCGTGTGCGGGTGAGTGCGGACCCATCCCGATCGAGCAGGCTCGCGCCGCCCTCGACGCCGAGGGTGGTCTTGCACCGAAGAAGGAAACGGTACCAGTCGTCGCCCATAAACATGGCCTTTTCGTCCGTGGAGACATCGAAGGCGATGTCCGGCCGGCGTGCGGCTACCTTTGTGGCCTCCTGAGCCAGCTTTAGCTTTAACAGGCCATGTTCGCCAAGCCACGGCTCGGCATGCCACGCGCGATACCCCACGTCGATGTCGCGCGCGATGTTTTCCTGCCGCATGGATTCGATCCGCGACAAGGTGGACTGTTCCAGATAGCCGGTAAGCTTCTGCATCAGGACGGCATTCGGCAGGCGCTTTCGGTAAATCTTGTCCGCATCGACAGACGACGCGGCGCTCAAGACGTGCGTGCAACCAATCTCCGACAGAAACTCCGCCAGAACATCGGTGTGAACAAATTCATCTTGAGGCATTGCGATCTTCGGGCCATCGAAGCGCCGCAACTGGCGTAAAGGCGCGATCTTCTCAGCGAAGTATTCGGGCGACCAGCGCAAGTTCAGTGCGATGGTATCAAGAATGACTGCTGCGATCGGAAGATGCTCGAAGTTGCGCCATTCGAAACCATATGCGAAATTGTGATAAATCACGGGAAAGCTGGAATGTCGCTCCCAACAAAACAAATGGTCTTCGATCGTTGTGCGCAGAGGCAGTTGTGCCATGCCTCGGCAGTGGTATAGGACGAGCAGGGCCGGACGAAATAATTTCATAACTGGTCATGATAGCATGGGCTATCTCGGTAAAAGACGGCCCGCTTCCCGTCCATCGGCCGCCTAGCCGCCCTCCAATTGGCTCAGGCCCGGCAATGAAGGGTTTGCCTTGCGACGATTCGGCACCGCGCGGCGTGTTTCTGTGAATTTGCAAGGCACGGTAGAATAGCTCTCTTTTGGGTTGCGTTTTTGCGTCGCGCGCATCCCATCTACGCGGAGCAAGGGTGGCGGTGAAGAACGGGTCGAGGAAAACACAATGAAGGTGCTGGTTTTATCTTTCAGTCACCTTGCGCGAGATCCGAGGGTTTCCAAACAGATCCGGTTGTTGTCCCGGACGCATGAGGTCGTGGCCGCGGGCTTCGGAGACTCCGTCGCGGCGGAGAACGTCGCTTTCGTCCCGCTGCAGCCGGGCGTCCGCTCGCTGCCAGCCAGAATTGCAACGATGGCGGGCCTGAAGCTGGGCGCGTTCGAGCGCGTATATTGGAGTCATCCAACCGTACGTGGGGCTCTTGACGCTTTGTCCAGCACGGAAGTCGACGTAATCGTCGCCAACGATATCGAGGCATTGCCTTTGGCGCTGCGATTGTCGGCGGGGCGTTCGCGCGTGGTGTTCGACGCGCATGAATACGCGCCGCGCGAATTCGAAGACTCCAGATTCTGGCGTTTCTTCTTTCAACGCTACAAAACCTATTTGTGCCGCCGCTATATCCAGCACGCGGATGCCGTGCTGACGGTATCCGACGGAATCGCGAAAGAGTTCACGCGCGAATTTGCGGTGCCGGTTCAGGTGTTGCCGAACACGCCGCCGTTCTTCGATCTTGCGGCCCAGCCTGCGCAGTCGGACGTCGTGCGCCTCGTACACCACGGTGACGCCAATCCGTCACGCAGACTCGATCGTCTCATCGAAATGATGGGTCATCTCGATGATCGTTTTCGCCTTGATTTTTACCTCATGCGAAACCATCACGAGAAGCACTATCAGCGACTTATCGCACTGGCGACGAAAGATTCGCGCATTCGCTTCTTGCCCGCGGTGCCGATGACATCGTTGCCGAAGACGCTCAATCAATATGACGTCGGCGTCTATCTGCTCGATCCCACGTCGTTTAACAATCGCTTTGCGCTTCCTAACAAGTTCTTCGAGTTCGTTCAGGGACGCATCGCGGTGGCCGTCGGACCGAGTCCGGAAATGGCCGGGCTGGTCAAGCACTACGACCTCGGGCTGGTATCGGACGACTTTTCGCCGAAGTCACTCGCCGATAAGCTTTCGCGGCTCACGGCGCAGGACATCAACCGTTTGAAGAGCAACGTCGATCGTGCAGCGCGGGAACTCTGTTATGAGCGCAGCGGGCAGGTTTTGTCGGATGCCGTGCAGCATCAACCTTCTTGAAAAATATCTATGTGTGGAATCGCGGGACTCGTGGGCGCAACGCCTGACGTCAGGCGTGAGTTGACGAACAAGATGATCGACCGGATCGCGCATCGCGGCCCGGACGGAGAGGGGGTCTTCTGCGACGATCGGCTGGCGCTCGGCCATCGCCGCTTGTCCATCGTCGATCTGTCTGATGCCGGACATCAACCGATGTTTTTCAAGGACCGGTACGTCCTGACGTACAACGGCGAGGTTTATAACCACATCGAACTGCGGGCCGAACTAGAGTTAGCCGGCTATCGCTTTGTCTCGCGTTCGGATACGGAAGTCATTCTTGCGGCGTATGACCATTGGGGCGTCGCCTGTCTTGATCGCTTCAACGGCATGTGGGCATTTGCGCTGTACGACCGGCAGGCCAAAAGCCTCTTTCTCGCGCGTGACCGGTTCGGTGTCAAGCCGCTGTATTACTGGAAAGGGCCGGAGGATCTGTTTGCGTTCGGTTCCGAAATAAAGCAATTCGTCGACTTGCCCGGCTGGCAGGCACGGGTGAATGGGCAACGCGCTTACGACTATCTGAACTGGGGCGTCACCGATCACACGGAAGATACGCTGTTCGACGGTGTGCATCAGGTGTCGCCCGGCCATTACGTGCTGATCGATCTGACGCCGGGCGCCGGCACGCTGGGCAAGCATCTGCGCTCCGGCGGGCGCATCGCCCAGACTCAGTGGTATGAGCTCAAGGCGGCCGAATTCGATGGTGATTTTGCAGCTGCGTCGAATCGTCTTCGGGATTTGCTCGAAGATGCAGTGCGGCTGCGGCTTCGAGCGGACGTCCGGGTCGGATCTTGCCTGTCCGGCGGCCTGGACTCGTCTTCGATTGTGTGCCTGATGAACCGGCAACTTGAACATGCCGGAGCGGCGAACCAGCAGCACACGTTCTCGGCCTGTTCGACAATCAGTAAATACGACGAAAGCGACTATATCGAGCAGGTTGTCACGCAAACGGGTGTCGTGTCGCATCGCACCTATCCTGCGCTGCAGGACCTGTTTCCGAGCCTTCCCGATCTGACCTGGCATCAGGACGAGCCTTTTGGGTCGACCAGCATTTTTGCCCAGTGGAATGTTTTCGCGCTAGCTTCTGCTCAAGGCAGCAAAGTCATGCTGGACGGCCAGGGCGCGGACGAGCAACTCGCGGGTTACCACAGTTTTTTTGCTCCGCGCTTCGCGTCGTTGTTTCGCTCGGGGCGTTGGCTGGAACTGTTTCGTGAAATACGCGCTTCCGGGCCGAGACATGGTTACGGCGAGCTATTCGCAGCGAAGCAGATTGTGAAATCGCTATTGCCGCGAGGTGTAAAGAATCTGGCCCGGCGCGCGGGCGGTGCAATCCACAATGCGCCGCCATGGCTGTCGCTTGAACGGTTGGGGGCGAGCGCGGGCAATCCGTTTATCGATGGCGGCTCGCACGATTCGGTACTTGCCATGTCGACCGAGCAACTCGTGCGGTCGAACCTACCGATGTTGCTTCATTGGGAGGATCGCAATTCGATGGCGCACGGTGTCGAAGCGCGGCTGCCTTTTCTCGATTACCGCCTGGTGGAGTTCGCGTTGGGGCTACCGGATGACTACAAGCTCTCGCGCGGTGTGACAAAGCGGGTCATGCGCGAAGGGATGCGCGGCATCCTGCCTGAAGGCGTGCGCATGCGAATGGACAAAATGGGCTTTGTCACCCCGGAGGAGGTCTGGCTGCGCGAACAGGCGCCCCAGCACTTCAGGCAAGCGATTGATGAGGCCGTGCAGGTCTCGGGAGGCGCTATCACGCCCGCTGCGCGCCCGCTGCTCGAAGACATGATCGCCGGACGCGTTCCGTTCAGCTATGCCACCTGGCGCCTTGTCAGCTTCGGCGCGTGGGTTCAGCGCTTCGCAGTCAAGGTATAGCGTTGCCGTATGAAGGACACGTCAGATACCTCGTCGATTGACGAAGATTGCACGGCCGTCGCCGCCGCCCGGCTAAATGCGCTGGTCATTGCATATCACTATCTGCCCGAGAATAACGGGGGCGTTCAGCGTGTAGTCTCGATGAAGCGGCATTTGCCTCAACACGGGGTAGATGTAACGCTGCTAACTCACGGAACGGGAAACAGGGGAACCGCAACCGAGCGTCTCGACAATGTAGTGCGCGTGTTTGATGTCACACGCCGTGGCGTGCCGTGGCCGCTCTTTGTTCTTTACCGCTTGCTGCAGCGAGGGTCGCGTCTGTTTGGCGCGACGGGACTCCGGCATACGCTATGGAAGCGCAACGCAATTCGCCGCTCGAAATCGCTGATTCAGACTTCGCGACCAGATGTCGTGATCGCTACGTTCCCACCGCTCGAAACGATTGAACTGGCGTTAGCGGTCTGTCGTCGCCATGCAATCCCGTTGGTGGTCGACTTTCGCGATGGGTTGCTCTTCGAGCCGCTTGATCCCGGCCTGCTGAAATCGGCGTCGTTGGCCCGACATATCGATCGGCTCGAGCGCGAGATCATCGAGAACGCGTCGGCTATCGTGACGGTCTCCGATCCCATCTCCGATTACTATCGAGGCCGGCGAGCGGCGCGAGTGGAGACGATCGCGAACGGATTCGAAGCAGACGATAATCAGCGATCGACAGGGCCTCGGCCTGCCGCCTTTCGAACCGACCGAATCAACGTCGTTCACACTGGACGCCTTGCGCGATCTCGTGCGGGCACGCACATCGATTCGCTGCTGGATGCGATGACAAGCCTTCATGACGACAACGGCGGTGGCCGGCTATTGTTCCACTTCTACGGCGAATACACCCGGCAGGAAGTGAGTGCGCTCAAACCGCTTGTCGACAAGGGCAACGTGGTGATGCATGGACTTGTTTCCCGGGCAGAATCGCTCGTCATTCAGCGTCAGGCAGACGTATTACTGCTCGTAACCGCCTCCGGGCAGCGGAGTATCGCGACTGGCAAACTTTTTGAATACCTGGGATCTGGTCGCCCGATTCTGGCGCTGACGAAGGGCACCGCGGCGGAGGCCATCATTAATGAAACTCAGGCAGGGTGGGCCATCGCACCGGACGATACCGCTGCCATTCGCGCCATGCTGAAGGAACTGGCTGAAGGACGGTTGCTGGATTCGCTGAAGCCGAGGCCGGACAAAATTCGTTCGTACGAACGTGGAGAGCAGATGGAGCGCTACGCGAGCCTGCTTCAGGATGTCTGCGCAACGCGCGGGGAGGAGCGCCGCGCATTTGAAGAACGGAGGGGGCAATGAGTTCGGCTCCTGGGCCCGCAGTAATAGACATTGCCCTCGCAACATGGAACGGTGCGCGCTATCTGCCTGAAATGCTGGAGTCCATCAACGCGCAGACGTTCCCGGACTGGCGGCTTGTCGTCAGGGATGATGGTTCGGCAGATGCAACGCGCTCGATCATCGACGCCTTCGCCGCCCGCTTTCCCACCAAGGTCACGATCGTCGAGGACGTTGACGGACGTCTCGGCGCTGCCGGAAATTTCAACGCCGCTACCAGGGTGTGCACTGCGCCATATGTGGCCTTCGCGGATCAGGACGACTTCTGGCTTCCTGAAAAGCTCGATGTTACGTTGAAGCGAATGCTCGAGATCGAGCATCTTCATGGCGCGAGCATGCCGGTTCTTGTGCATACAGATCTGCGAGTCGTCGACGTGACACTTGGCGAAATTGCTCCCTCGTACGTCGGCCTCATGCGCCTCGACCCCGTTGCCGGCACAAGACTGGAGCGGCTATTGATGCGCAATGTAGTGACGGGGTGCGCGATGTTGTCGAACCGTGCGCTCGTCGATCTTGCGACTCCGCTTCCATCGGGGGCTGTACTCCATGACTGGTGGTTTGCGCTCGTTGCGTCCTGCGTTGGATCTGTCGAATTCGTGAACCTTCCGACCATCCTTTATCGTCAGCATTCGGATAATGCGATCGGAACGGGCGGTGCGTGGTCGATACAGCAACGTGGTGCGGTTGCCGGTGCACGCGGAGCCGTACGCCGTCGATACCGTCAGGCCGAAGCACTGCTAAGCCGAATTGGGGCGCATCTCACGCCG
Organism: Paraburkholderia sp. GAS334; assembly: GCF_050436625.1. Classification (NCBI taxonomy): domain Bacteria; kingdom Pseudomonadati; phylum Pseudomonadota; class Betaproteobacteria; order Burkholderiales; family Burkholderiaceae; genus Paraburkholderia; species Paraburkholderia sp. GAS334. The sequence continues at coordinate 45,799 of NZ_JBNDMO010000026.1, forward strand.
CGATCACAGAAGGTCTTGACGGACTACATTCGTCTCGAACATCAAGGCCTTTGCGGACGAGCGTGGCGGATTTTCCGTCGAGGCTATTGGGACCACGGGATGCTTCGCACGATTGCAGCGGTTCTCTGGGGCTAGGCTGCGGCGCGACGCGTCAGATTGTCTCAGCGAAGTTATCGATTGGACGATCCGTAGTGGAAATCGCGCCCGTTCGCGCAGCTGGCGTGCATCCGGGGTTTGACTGACGCGAGTAGAATCTCGGCCATCGGCGCGCTGGCAGGCGTGAATTACGGTTGCCACAAAGCAACGCCATGTGGGGCGCCTTTATGAAGCTTAAAATAGGGATTTAATTCACGGTGTCTCAATAGTGTTGTTATTGTTTCTTCCACTCATTGGCCAATGGTACTGCGCCCGGCCCCGCCTCGATTTTACGATTTCCATTGGCGTATTGATGAAATCTCTTGGCCGCCGCTACAAAATCATCGAGATTCTGGAAGAAATAAAGCGCATCAGAAGGTTTGTATTTTCCTTGTAGCAAGGCGTTAGCGACTGTTTCTCTGAATTTGACGATATCTGGAGAATCCGCCGCGACAAAACTCATCACGTGAATGGGCGCAATGGGAGTGCCGCCAAGCAACTCGTTGTAATCCGCTTTTGCAATAATGCTCGTCGTCGGATCCAAAAGGATACGTGTATTACCTTTGGCGAATATCAGCTGTGCATGATTTCCCACGGCACCACCGTTGAAACCTAAAAACCTTAGCCGATAGTCCCGGGCGGGAAGCCGTTGTAAAAGGTTAACGTTGTCGGCGGCCGGCATGGGACGTCTAACTATCGTGACGCGTCTTTGCAACCGATCGGAGGATAATGTCGCCAGCGGCGAAGATGTCCGGGCGGGATGTGAAGCGGAATTACTAGGGCCCTGCCGGCGCCGTTTCGGCGTTCGGCAACTGTTATGGCGTTATCTCTGAACTTCCGGGAGGCATATTCATGTCGGTACTCGAACGTGCGGTATTTCCTACAGTTTCGGTGGCTCAGGTTGATCGGTGGGATCGAGAGTGGATGCATTATTTCTCAACCGAAAGCCGGTATCAACATCTTGTCGAGTATCGCGATCTTGAACTCATCGACGATTTAGGAGGCAAGACTGCAAAGTCGATATTTAATACCACGATGATGCGGACCATTGATGGAAGTGAGATCGTACCGCTGCGCATCTGGATCGATGGCAATCATCTCGTCGGTAAAGCAGTCGTGGAAATCGGATGTGGATGCGGATGGCTTGGAAAGCAACTTGGCGCAATCTCAACCCGCTACGTAGGGATCGATTATTCGCAGTTTGCACTGGCGGTGGCTCGTGGCACCTCGCCTTCCAATTGTCAGTACATTCACGTATCGAGGCATGACGAGCTTGCCGCCCTTGAGGGGAGTTTCGACACAATGGTCGGCCGTGAATTTTTTATTCACCAGAATTTCGAAAATTCCATTGTAGTGTTACGTATGGGTGCATTTTTCCTGAAATCAGGAGGTATTATTTCTGCAGATTTTTATGAACCCAACCCGGAAATTGAACAAGGTGTAATTCATCCAGCAAAATCCGAACTAGACCCGCAACACGCGTCTTGCGGCTTCAGATTCAATCTCGATGAAATCCAGGAGTTAGCAGAGCTTTGCGGCTTGACCGTTGTCGACCATGTCGATTATTTACCGCATCAGCGACGGTTCGTTACGTTCGAAAAGCCGTAAAACAAGTGGTTTGCGAGCGTCAACGAACAACGTTCCCCCGACACGCTGTTCGTTGATTCTTGTGATTTCAGAGCGTGCCTCGCTCAAGCCAGGTCGCCCCATATGGCGTCCTCGACAGCGACGAGAACCGAGAATACCGCGTTGAGCGCTGCCCATACGATCGTTCTCGCTGCGCGCAACGGCAAAAAGGTGCCTATGCCCGAAACCATGGCATACAACAGGCCGAGGATCAGTAGCATTGCCATTGGGAGCACGGCCAGGGGCGCGACCGCAGCAGCCATTGCGCACCGAACGATGCGAATGCGCCACCGTCGGATCTTGGGCGCTTCGACCGTCGAAACCGTATCGTTTCTCTTTTTGCAGTCGGGTATGCACTTAACTGAATTGACGTCCAGTTCGAGGTCGCACGAGTTTATCGTGCCGAGGGCGCGCCATTCGTCGCCGGACAGATATTCGAGGGTGATTGTTTCCTCAGAGCGCAGTCTCATCTTAAGCGCCACTTTTCCCTCCTCTCGGGTATGTCGAGCGATATTCGTCCAGGCGCAGCGTGTGCAACGCTACGCCGGATGCATGCCATCGTAACATCGCTCGTTACCGGCCCCGTCCAAAAATGCAGCGCCTGCATCGTGCGCTGGAAACCGTTTATGGGAATTTTCTACCGTGAGTTGCTGCGGCTCGCGCCTTCCACCGCGCTGCCTGTACTCACGCGTCAGAGCGAGATTCAATGTAAGCGGCCGGCGAACCCATCTTGAGTCTGGCTGTGGCGCTTGGGAGTATCGTGTCCACTTAACGAATAAGCGGACACGTGAACGCTATCGAATCGGAATCGCTCCCAGAGCGTCGTCGTCGGCAACGCTACAGTGAGGAGTTCAAGGCCCAGGTGGTGGCGGCCTGTCGGGGAATCGGCGTATCGGTTGCGGCGGTCGCGCTGGAACACAGGCTCAATGCGAATTTGCTGCAGCGCTGGATCGATCAGGCAGAAGGTCGACTTCCCTGGAGGCCGTTGGGCCGCCCACCAGCCACGCCACCGTCGCGGCCAGCCTTTGTGCCAGTGGCATTGGGAACGCCGGGTCCGCACTCGCCCGAGATCCGCATTGAGGTTCTCCGTGGAGGTCAGTCGATCACGGTTAGCTGGCCGACATCAGAGGCAGCACAATGCGCCGCGTGGCTGCGCGAGTGGCTCGCGTGATCCGCATTGATGAGGCGTGGCTGGCAGTTGAGCCAGTGGACATGCGTGCGGGCTTCGATACGGCACTGGCGCGGGTGGTCACAGTGTTCGGCGCTGCGCATCCGTACCATGCCTACCTCTTTGCCAACCGGCGGGCCAATCGCCTGAAGGTGCTGGTTCACGACGGCATCGGCATCTGGCTGGCAGCGCGACGGCTGAACGAGGGCCAGTTCGTATGGCCTCACGCCGGTAGCGAACCGAAGCAACACACACTCTTAGGTGAGTAGCCCACGGGAATTGCACCCACAGGCCCTCGCAGAACCGGACGTGAATCTCTCGATTCATCCGGCTCCTATTGCCCACCGTGTTGCGCCAGAATCCAGTGAGCAAACAGGCCCGGCCGCTGATGTCGTATCTTGACCACCAGTTCCCGTGCCCGACTCACTTTATCCTTTAGGCGCTTGTATTTCCTGCGTACCCACCTTACCAGGTACTGATCCAACGAATCGAACACCGCGTACAACGCCGAACGATAGAAGCGGCCATAATATTTCAGCCACCCTTTGAGCACAGGGTTGATCTCCTGCGCCAGGTCCGTCAAGTCCACGGTGTGTCGGCAATGCAGTCGCCATCGACGCACTGTCTGGCGAATGGCTTTGGCCGCTGTTTGGCTGATCGCAGGCAGGAAGCTCACGAACACCGTACCGGCGCGAGATCTTGCGAACCGCGGTCGGAAGCAGAAGCCCAGGAAGTCAAACTGATGAACGCTAAAGCGCTCCCGCCGATTGTCATCGCGACAGTAGACGACGTTCGTCTTCTGCGGATGCAAGGCAAGTGAGCACTGCGCCATCCGCTGCTCCAGGGCTGCCTTAAGCGCCTCCGCCTCCGCCAGGAGAGTAGTAACCACGGGCCCTTCGGGGCCCGTGTTCATTTCTACCCGCCAAAGAACCCGCCAAACATTTAAATGGCTTTTGGGTGCGCCATCAATGCTTGTGGTGCATCCAACCCATGTGATGCGCATCGAGCCACTGAGCCATACTCTCCGCCGGGTGCGCACGCATGTAACGTCGCGCAAACACGAACGCGACGGCCAGCACGATCGCTAGGCCTACCACAAAGCTAATCACTGACTGAGTCATGGCAGCCTCCTTTTTGGTTGCGACCATGGTTACATTGTAGGTGACGCGCTTACCGAAGCCGCCCCCGATCGCCCCCTAATTTGGGCGCCTCCTGCTTGAAGCATCCTACAAGCATTCCTTGATGCATCCTCGTTGCATCGACTCAGAAACGGTCCCAGATTTGGGACGGTTCCGTTTTCGGTACCGTTGGCGTCCCGATTTGGGACTAGTCCCGAGTTAGGACTGTCCTCGGGACATCCGGGGGACGTCCTTGGGACGAAGCGCTTGTGTCCTTGGTGACAAGCTCTGTCAGAGGCCGTCGATAGACTCGACAGTAACGCCGGCATCGTTACCGTAACGTTACTTGTCGCGTGACGCACCTTGACGCACCTGTGACGCACGGTGACGCTCCGGAGATTCACGAAACCCGCGGCAAACCCATGGGTTACCAAAGGGTTTCGAAACGGTATCGGAAGGGTTGCCGTTTCAGCAACGGTTGCTCTTTCGGCAACTGGTGTTACCGAATCAGGAACGGTTACCAGATTGGTAACCCTGTACGACCCTCTCAGACTGGCGCCTTTGTCGGCAAGGGTCGACAGTTCATGGTTATCTTTTTGGCGCGATTTTTTTGGGCCAATTTTTGCGAAATTTTTCGCGATCTTTGCGCCCGCGCCCTCTAAACCGCTTAAATCCGCAAGATTTTCAGGCTTCGCCAGTGTGGATTTTCAGCCGATGTTACCCCTACCCCTACGTAGCAGCGTTGAGGTTTGGAGCGGAGATTTCAGCACCCGATGGGTCGCGGATTTTTACGTGGGGCCGTCCAACGAATCGGAATACACCGACTCTTTCTGTCCCTCCCACACGCCCTGTAGGCCAATCCACTGCCAGCCTACCTAGACGCGGATTTGCACCGGCTCAGATTTCGGCAACGTCTAGGGTTAAGCGGTTTTCTCGGTAGCAGCCCCACGTGCGGCTCATTTCTGACGCGACCGGTACGGTCTGAGCCAAGGCATAAAAAAACCCCAAGAAAGCTTTGCTGGGGCATGGGCTTGGCGAGCCAGGCAACTATGATCCCCGAATGGTGCGAAGTGACCAATAGATCAAAGCTGCCATAACAAGCCCCAGCGAAACGCTCTCGGGGTTCGGTCGTGCAACGTCGCTTCTTCGGGCGTCTAGTTGCCAGACCAGACGTCACAATCTTATTGGAAGTGCACGTTGTTTGCAACGCAGATACTTCGAAATCCAAACGATTTTTTTGATGCGCTCGCAATCGTTTGCGAGCTACGACTAGTAGGGCGGGTGGGTTGGCGGGTGTGTCCTGTGAATGAGCCTGTGACCATTGCCCAGTGGTACTTTCTGGCGGACGTGTTATCCGGCGAACTAACTCCTAGTACGCTTCATCGTTTGCCGCAGGCATCGACGAGAATCGCCGCAGTTGCCAATCACGGATCTGCACAAGGGCATTGGCCCACTCGCTCGGCGAGAGCGTGCGCCAGTGAGGTTCTGGCTTTGGCCAGACGCGCTTCACGCGGAACTGGTCGATGTCGTGCCACGCCGGACTAACGGGATTGGCGCGCGATGCAGGCGTGTACAAGGCCACGAACGCCGGCAGGTTCGCCATCTTCGCCAGCTCGCGGATGACGCCTGTGGGCTTTTCCTGCCCGATGTCCTGGGCGACTTCGACGAGTGCCAGCGGGAGCTTTCCAGAGTAGCCATACTCGACGAACAGAACGCTATCAAGATCGGCCATCGTCAGCGACTGCGCCTGACGACGGCCGAGGAAGCGACTAATCGATCGCGACCGGTGCCAGACACCATAGGCACGGTCGCGGATGAGATGTTGTTCTTCTTGCATGGCTTGAATCATTCGCTCCGGTAGTCGGCTGATCCCTTCGTCCGGACAATACGGGCTCGGATCATCAGCAACACAAGAACATCCATGACTCTCTCAATGTTGATCTGGTTAAAGTGACAGTCGTAGGTGATATCGCCAAACGCATTGACGCTAAGTTGGACGTGTGAATCACGTTGCATCTCTTTCGCTGCGGCCAATCCTGAATTGATCGCCGCCTCATCTCGATACTTCTGCAGGCTCATGACATCGGCCCGCGGAACGTTCTGAAGTGGGCGCGCTCGACGCCGGTCGGGCGTCCGGTGAGTCGGCAGGGCATGAACGTTGTTAGCCATGGCTGATCGTCTCCGCTGAATCAATTTTTTCGAGCCCTGCATCCACTTGCTGTTTGAGTACAGCAGCCGCATACGAGATACGCGTGAGCTTCGTTCGCGTATCACCTTCGTCCTCGCAAAGCTTGATGATGACCCTCGCTGCGGCGTCGATAGTTGCGATCTCAGACGTGGGCGGCCTCCGCTTCCTGATTTGCTTCGCTCGTGCCCAACATCAAATCTTGAAGTTCGCAAGCCATGTCGGCGCGCGCCCACATATAGTTATTTTGAATCGTGTCGTTCAAATTCCGGAACGACTCGCCGCTTTCGCCACAGGTCACGGCGAGCATCGCGCTCAATTTCTGAACAATCTTGTCGATGCGGTCCTTACGGTCAAGGTCAGACATGGACCACCCCCACGCAACGAATCTCATCGAGCAAGTCTTTGCGTGTCGCGACGTCGACCGGATTGCCCTCATGGAAGAAGAGGGTGACGCGACTCACGTAAGCTTTCGGGTGCTCGCTTTTGATTTCAACCAAGGCTTCGCGACTCGCTTCGAGAGTCGAATAATTTAGGGACAACGGGACGCCAAGCACGCGGCGTCCAGACTGCTCCGAGCGATCTTCGACTACCTGCCAAAAGGTGACATCAAAGTCATCGAACTCTGGGTTGAGATCCTATGTGCAGGCGGGTCGACGTGCATCCGATGGTTGAGCGTGTCGGCCACCGTGAAGCTGCGCAGGATGCCGAAGTCGTCGACGAAATGAATGATGGCCGGCTTGTCACCCACGCCGATGTCATCACCCTGCCAGACCAGGTGTGCTGCATTTTCGATGCGGATAATCCGGACCGAGTCGGCATGTTCTGGATAAAGAAAAAGACCATCCGCGAATCGGCTCGCCTGCTGATGACTATCAAAAAGGCCATAGCTGCGCGCAGCAGTTCTCACACGCCAGCGCACGGGGCGCCATTCGCTGTAGGCTAGGACAGTGGCGACGCTATTGCTCTCCGTGGAAATTGCAGTTGCTTGAGACATGATGTGACCTCGTATCAGATTTAGACTCGCACCGACACCCGGCGCAGTTCCTACGCTACGCCTCAGCTCGGCGGCTAACCTCGACGAGCGGTGTCACGTGGCTCAGTGCGGGCTTGCGATGCCCGCGCACACGGACGGCCCGCTTTGGCACTTGGAGCGCCCTACGGGCCTGATAGTGGACATCGGATGAGCGATCCGCGATCTCCTTCGCGATGCGCGCGGCAAAGCCGTCGCAGAAGTCGCGGGTACGCTGCGCCTCGTGCTGGGGCTGGCGGCAAACAGCCAGGAGTTCAGCTAGGACGCTGTCTCGATAGTCGGCCATGCTCGCGCTCGGGCAGAGCAGCCAGCGGCGCGCAGCCTCAGCCCCCGCTGCAGCGCAGAAAGACACGTTAGGTTTGATGTTGCTGATTTGGTCCATGGAAATTCCCCTTCGAGTGGAGTCCGGATAACCTGCCCACGCCTGCTACCTTCTGAGCGTTCCTGCGTAGGCCTGATGCGAATATAGTACGGTACTATATTGCCGTCAAGTACGGTACTACATTAATATTCGGCATGGCACGCGACGAACCCCAAATCAATCTCCGGATGCCCGCCGACCTGAAAGCAAGGCTCGAACGGGCTGCTAGCGACAACAGGCGTTCTACGACCGCCGAGATAATGGCGCGTCTCGAAGAAAGCTTCACGGGCGGAGCGGCGCCGATCGATGAACACACGCTCGACCTGTTCGCCGAGAAGGTCGGCCAGGTGCTGGACGAACGGGAGAAGAAAAAGAAGAGGGGTTGACCTGTTACATGGCGGGTTGATGGCGGGCAGTGCAAGCGCGCGGCCTGCTCAGGAACGGTGGTGATGCTGCGAAGGCGGAAGCAACGTCCGCCAACTTGTCCGAGTGTCCCGGGCAGCCAAGCGCGGCTATTGCGTCGCCGGTCTGGAGCGGGGTACATATGCTGATGGTAAAGTACCAGTTTTGAAGATAGACCACCCTAATTCCAAGAACTGGCGGGTTATCGGTGCAAGACCAGCATCGACGTCGCCACAGCAATTGCACTAAATAAAATGAAAAACACCAGTATCAAAGTCAGGATCGCGACTAGCAATGTTCTTCTCGCCGTCCTCGCTGCAGGAATTTTGATCTCGGGTTACGAAAATCATCGGCAGTCGAATGACCTTCGGAAGCGCATTGCGATCCTTCAGGACCAGTCGACAACGCTCCAAGGCGATGTCAGCAAGCTCCAAAACCTAGCGCAACTTGCGAACAAGCCGCCCGCACCTGTGCTGACCCAAAGCCGGGATGACGAGATTTACGCTTTGCAAACTGTGCCGACACTTTCAAACGTCGCCATCGTTGACATTCAGAGCAAGAGGATCAAAGCGAGTCCTTTTTCGATCAAGTACGGAACCGACCCGATGAAGCTCCAGGGCTTCCATGTGCCGGCCGGATGGAAACCCAACTCAAACGCGATCGAATCGACGTTGCCATATCCGTGGAGCACGCTCTACGTCCAGCAATTCCATCAGTCCTTCAACGCTGACTCGTTCCTGTACAACATTGCGGCACTGGCGAATTTCTATAAGAAAACCCACGACTATGCCGCCATTCAGCCATATGTCGACTATCTCGTCGAGCGCCTGAAGGAGTATTCAATTGTCGACGGCGATGCATCACTGGTTACCTACAAGTTCGCATACAGCTTCCACGACCGAGAAATGAAACCAGGTTGGGTCAGCGCCTATGGAAACGCCTCCATATTGGCGAGCCTCACGTATCTCGCTAGCACGGCGCAAAGGCCAGAACTTGCCGCGCTAGCCACAAAGTACTTCAACGGGTTACATCGCTTCGACAGTTCACACAAACTGTGGGTCACGAGTCTTGATGCGAATCAGTACCTTTGGTTCGAGGAATACCCGCTCGATGGAGAAAAAAAGGCGGGCGTGCTGAATGGACATATCTGGACGGTATTTTCGCTCTATTACTATGCCGAAGCATGTAGAACTGAAGACGCAGTCAACATGCTAAACGCGGGACTCACGTCTCTCAAGCGATACCTCCCAGCCTATCGTTATCCGGGTCGCATAAACCGCTACGATAGGTACGGCGACTACACGCCCGACTATTTCCCCAAAAACACGGTTGACGAAGAAAGGTCTCTTTTTGCAATGACCGGAGATCAGGTATTTAGAGATATGGCCAATGCATTCATGACAGACATGCCATATTAGAACCCGTCACCAGGAGACGCCTGGAGATAACGGGGGCTCAAAAAAGATAGTGCCATTATAAGACCAGCCAACTCCCGCAGAGGAACCAGACGGCAATGGCATCGCCGTCTGGCCTTCGGGTGGCGACCACGTCTCGGTATTACCTTCCAAAACGATGGCTGCTGATGGTAAAGTTCCAGCGTTGAGAACTAGGTGACCACCCACCGTACGGAGCATGCAATGCTATTGAAGTGCCAGGAATGTGACTTATCCGTAGACTGGGGCCGTACAAATGCTTGCGCTAACGGTCACCGCATCCGAGATGTGTCGGGAATTCCTCTCTGTTTTTCGCCGTCCGATTTTGCGACTATGAAAACAGCGGACCCCGACTATCAGATCGAGTATGCGATCAAAGTCGCTGCTGACATTGCTGAAACATCCACCTCTTTTAGGGAGGCGGTAAACTATTTCTTCGATTTGCGTGAAAAAGAGGTGGGTGCAGACCTCTCGCGAGAACGCGAAATTGTTCTCAACCGTCGAATTGGGGACGTCAATGAATCAATTGCTGACGCTTGCATATTCCTCGACAAACTCGGAAAACCGTTTCCAAGCAGAGATAGATTCCATCTGGAAGTGGGTTGCGGTATGGGATTCGAATTAGCAGCGTCATCAAAGAGCTATTTTGGAAAAAATGTAATTGGCCTTGATCTTTCCCCGCATTATTTGCCCATGACTAGATTGCAGCTATCCGAGCAAGGAATACGGGATGTTGACCTGATCTGCGCAAACATATGTGACGGTTGGCCAATACCCATTGATAAATATGACGTCGGCTATATATCAATGGAAGGTGTTCTTGAGCACATAAAGGATGTCGATTCATTTTTTCAAACAATCAAAAAGGTGAAAAGTTTTCCACTGGTAATTCATCTTACTGTCCCCTATCGCTGGACACTGCAGCCGGAGTCGCATTTCAATGTGCGCGGCGTAGGATTTATGCCGAAGTTCCTGCAAGACCGCTATGTCGCCATGCGTCTCGGCGAGCGCAATATCGACCACGTCGAGCTCTATACGAAGCGGTCACTGCGCAAGACGCTCGAACGATATTTCGCGCCCGAGAGCATCCTAATTGATCTGAATAACCGCGATCCTCGCAAGGCACACTACCTGCGGTGCGTCATCTACGTCGAGGACGCGCATAGTTTTGCATGATCGCCGATCAGCATATCAAGTACCCGCTGGATACACGGGCTTGATCGGAAGAGGCTGCGTCGGATCGCCTGAAGCTGCACTGACAATAGCACGCAGGGCTTTACGATAGGTCGTCCATGCAGCAGGAAGCGACACCGCATTCTCGTAACAACGCAGCAGTGTGATGGCCGAGCTGATCAACTGGGATCGGCTGGGCGTGTTGATGAGCGAGAGCTTCGTGTCCAGCAAAGGTCGACCGGCGAGCTCGCCGCGTCTGATTGCGGGGCCACTGTATTTGCAACATGCGTTCGATCTGTCGGACGAAGAGGTCGTCTGGCAATGGGTGGAGAACCCGTATTGGCAGGTGTTCACAGGCGAAACGTACTTGCGGACCGAGCCGCCGATTGACCCGTCGAGCCTGACGCGCTGGCGCAAGCGGCTAGGCGAAGCCGGCGTCGAAGAATTGCTGGCCGAGACGATCGAAGCAGCCAAACGTGCCGGCGTGATCAAGGCCTCGAGCGTGAAGCGCGTGATTGTAGACACGACGGTCATGGTGCGACGTGAAGTCGCACATGTCATTGTCTCGCCCATCCCAGAAGGTTGGTGACGAGACCGGCCGTTCCGTCGGTCGTAGCCTACCTGTGCATGCGTTGCTGGCAACGGCGGCGTGTGAAGCCATGGGGACAAAGCATCCGGCCTTCGGGTCGCGTCGATCTCTGCGAGGAGAAGGCGTCATCTGCAAGCATCATTGCGGATGGGATGCCAGGCTGGGTAGCAAGGTCAACATATGTGAACTGCTGCAAGCGTCGTTATAGTGAACAAGCCAAAGATGCTGACAGGCTTGAACCAAAAGGTGCATGGTCGGCTGCTTCTCTCTATACAAGGGGCACACGGACATGAGGCCACCGGCGTACAGGCAGGACCTAACCTACTCGTTGTGACGTGTGCGAAACACGGTAAGCCCGATGCATCGCCGACAACGGCAGGTCAACCGCAAGGAAGGCTGATGGTGCAGCGGGTAAAGGAGTGCGGAAAAAGCGAAGGCCGCCCTGTAATCGGGTGGATACGGATTGGGACATCATCCGGCGCGAAAGCGAGCCCACTTCCGCATGGTCTTCCATGGCAAGAGAACTTGAGAAACCGCGTTCAGGGGGAAGGCAGATGACGGTGCGAACGCCTGGGGCGAGAGCCTCCGGGGCAAACGCTGGTGCGCCTCCGGCCCACGAAACGACTTGGGACCGAATCAACTGGGACCAGGTTGCACAGGAGGTCGCGCGGCTGCAGGTGCGTATTGCCAAGGCTACCAAGGTCGGCAGGTGGAACAAGGTCAAGACCTTGCAACGTTTGTTGACCCGCTCGCGTAGCGGCAAACTGCTGGCCGTCAAGCGGGTGACGGAGAATAAAGGCAAGAGGACGGCAGGCGTGGACGGCAAGATCTGGTCGACGCCCACGTCAAAGTTGAAAGCTGTCCAATCATTGAGACACCGGGGTTACCGATCGCAACCACTGCGCCGCGTGTACATACCGAAAAGCAACGGCAAGGAGCGTCCATTGGGCATTCCCTGCATGCGTGATCGGGCAATGCAAGCGCTGTGGCTGTTAGCACTAGCTCCCGTCGCAGAGACAACAGCCGACCCGAACTCCTACGGCTTCCGGCCGGGGCGTTCGACGGCGGACGCCATCGAGCAATGTTTCTGTGTGCTCGCCAAGCGACCGTCCGCGCAATGGGTTTTAGAGGGCGACATTCGGGGCTGTTTCGACAACATCAGCCATTCGTGGCTTGTAGAGAACATCCCGATGGATCGAGCGATCCTGAATCGATGGTTGAAAGCAGGATACATTGAACGGGGCATCTTGTTCCCCACCGAAGCGGGCACCCCGCAAGGCGGTATCGCTTCACCAGTGCTTGCGAATATGGTGTTGGATGGACTCGAGGAGGCGGTCTGGTCGGCAGCACGCCGAATCACAACTGCGCGCCAAAAGTCCAAGGTGAACGTCATCCGCTACGCGGATGACTTTATTGTGACCGCGGCCAGCCGGGAGTTGCTTGAACAGTGCGTTAAGCCGACCGTGGAGAAATTCCTCGCGGTGAGAGGCCTGCAACTGGCGCCCGAAAAGACGCTCATCACCCACATCTCCAAGGGATTCGACTTCCTTGGGCAAAACGTTCGCAAGTACGGGGACAAATTGCTGATCAAGCCGGCCGGCAAAAGCGTGAAAGCGCTGCTGGATAAAGTGCGCGACGTGTTGAAGAAGAACATGGCCGCTACGCAGGCGCAGGTGATCATGTTGCTCAATCCGATTCTTCGGGGCTGGGCCATGTACCACCGGCATGTGGTAGCAGCTGCGACCTTCACCAAGGTGGATCACCTGGTCTGCAGGATGCTATGGAGATGGGCCTACCGGCGACATCCACACAAGAACGCGGGCTGGATCAAGACGCGGTACTTCCGGCGCTTTGGGCGCCGGGACTGGGTCTTTGCTTGCCCGGCTTGTGGATACAAGCAGTTGCAATGGTTCACGCTCTACCGAGCCGAAACGTTGCCGATCCTGCGGCATAAGAAGATTCGCAGCGAGGCCAATCCGTTCGATCCCGCATGGGCTGCTTATTTCCAGCGCCGTTCCCGAGCATGAACACTTCGTTATGGAAAGCTCGGTCCATACCACGGGCTGCTGGTAGGCTTGAGCCGTGTGCGGGGAAACTCGCATGCACGGTTGTGTGTCCAGCTAAGGCTGGCGTGTTCAGCAGGAGATAGACCTGCCGGGGTAGAAGTCAGAAGCTCCGTAGCTTGGATAGCAGGGTGGCGGGGAACCAAGACTCTGAAGCCTATCGACGACCGTCTCCCTGGGGGACGTGCGAGTCATCGGGCCGTAATGAAGATGAACGTGGATGTGGCCTCGAAAGTGAAGAGACCCGAAGGCCGAGCCCGCAACCGTGAGGGCGAAGGCAGCATGGGCAGCCGAAATCTGACCGATACGGCTACGCCTGCAGGTGTTATGGCCATGATGGCCCAAGGCACTGCGAAGCCCGTACCTCCTGCGGCACCGCAGCCCCTGGCCGAAAGTTCATCTAACGAGCAGGGGAATGCCAACGGAGGCACCGCCCCGCAAGCGCCGGCCGGTAAGCCGCAGGTGGATTACTCCGTGAGCTACAAGGATTGGTCGACCGTCAGCGCGACGGCGCGGAAGGGAACTGAAGACCAGATAACCTTTGTGTTCAAACGCGACGGTCTCTGGTCTTGGAAGTTGGCAGGAGTGAAACTACCCGTCGATAAGCTCAGCGCGAATTAGTGCCGGGGACCGGAAACTGGAAACCTTAGCTAGCAAGCCACTGCGGAAGCGATTCGTAATTATTTGGAATCGCAAAAACAAGAAGCGGGACGACAGACGCTGGAACGCCTGCCGCCCCTGACCCATAACCCGACTTTCACGGAATCAGGATCATGGCTGGAAAGCATTTTACCCGGGCCGCTGCTACAATCCCGTTCGTTTCGAAAATACCAACGGGACAATGCATGGGAACGAAGCTGAGGTTGGTATCAAACGGAGAGACGACGCTTGAGGTAAATATCGGCGAAGGCTGGGTTACAGCCATGTTGCTACCTGGCGGCCGGCGCATCGAGTTCTATATGACCGATGTTCGGGTAATCCCTGAACCGGAACAGAAACCGGCATTGCCGGCCGAGTCCGAAACCCCTGCCGTCGTCCCGCGTCGAAACGTCCGTATTCTCATCATGAAGGCGATCCGCGCCTTCGTATTGCTGCCGCTGATCATCCTGCCGCTGCTCTATCTCGTCATATTCGGACTGGCGCTATGGGCCATCTACCCGGCCGGAGCGGTGCCGAAAGTGCGCGTCCTGAAGACGATTGCCTACGACCTGTTCGACTCCGTGCTCAAGGTCTGCGTCGCGATCGAGGATGCAGTCGTTCAGGATTGAAGCATCATTCCAAGAAAAACATCGAGGTGAAAATGCAACTGCCTGTCGGGATAGAGCTGCGCGCACTGCATGGCGAGAAATGGCGCCGCGGGATGTCGGACGGGGAGAAGTTCTGGTTTCTCGGCCTGCAGATGGCGGAAAGCGTCGACCTCAAAGAGATCCATGCTTTCGAACCTTTGGATCCTCGTCTAGTCCGACATGGATCAGGGGCGATTGAGGATTTCAGTCGGGAATGATTGCACGCGAGCCTTCGTTCTTCTGCACGGACAGCGTGCAGTGGTCGGTGGGCTTGCCGGCGATGATGCTCGCGGCCCATCCCAGCAACGCACATAGCGCGCACCCCCACTCTTTCCCTTCGAGTCGCGCCTTTCCTGCCCGGCTTGAAATTGTCTCTCGCGGATCACCGCCTGTTAGCGCATTGCCCAGGCAGTCGAGGCAATACCACCAGCTATGCACCAACCCATCGCCATTCGGGCGATAGACGCCCGCGGTCGCACGAGCAAGGTTCCAGAGAGCGATAGCGACATTCTCAATGAAGTACCAGAGGATCATGGTCAGCCCCGGTTGTCGGTTGGAATGGCTGGGTTGGCCTGCATCTTCCCGCGGAAGTAACTGGCGATGCCGAGCACCGGCGCCATGGTGCCCATCACTGCGGCCTCTGCGCCGAGCATGCCGGGTAGATAGCTAAGAACCATCGGATCGACGCGCGCGAACATGACGCCGACATAGCAACCGGCGACCGTCAGGCCAGAGAGGACCGCGAGCAGCCCGAAGCAGAAGCCGACGAACGGTCGAGCCCCAGCGCTTTAGCCGACGCCGGGATGTATTGCATGATGCCGGCCGCGCCCGTTTCCGGATTGACTGCTTTCGGATTGAAGCCAGATTCTTGCTGCGCAATCGCCTTCAGGATCTGCGGATCGACGCCATACTGCGCGCCGGCAGACTGGAAAACCGGATCGAACTCGGCGGCGCTCATTGCAGCAACCCGTTCTGTTTGAACCACGCGCGTTTCGTCATCAGACCTTTGGCTTGCGCTGGGGTGAGACTATTCAGGAGCGGTTGCTGTTGCTGCGGTCCATATGTCTGCAACTGAAACACTCGCGGGTCAAAGTTATTGCGCCACGTCTGATCGGCCTGGTCGAGGTTCGACACCCCGCCGTTGTTCTGCTTGAACTGCTGGTAGAAATTGGCGCGTGCGGTGCCCGCGAGTTCGCCGGCCTTCGCCCATGCGGCCATCGTCTGCAACGCCTGCGGGAACATTGTGTCATTCGGGTTCGCGTGCATCGCCGCATCCATCTGCGAATCGGTGCCGGTGCCGCCCGCTGCCTGCCATGCGCGCAGGCCGTTCTGGTTCAGGTACTTCTTCAGTTCCTGATAGTCGCCGACGCTGCCCTGCCAGTTCGGGAAGACCTTGTTCAGGCCGGGCGTGTTGACAATCATCCGAACCCATGGGCTTCCATGTGCCGGCCGGATGGAAACCCAACCCAAGCGCCATTGAATCGACGTTACCCTATCCTTGGAGCGCGCTCTATGTCCAGCAATTCCGTCAGCCCTTCAACGCTGACTCGTTCTTGTACAACATGGCGGCTTTGGCGAATCTCTACAGGAAATCGCGCGACTACGCCGCGATTCGGCCGTATGTCGACTATCTAGTTGATCGCCTGAAGAAATATCGATCATTAACGGCGACGCGTCGCTGGTTACCCTACAAGTTCGCATACAGCTTTCACGACCGAGAACTGAAGCCGGGTTCGGTCTGCGCCTATTGGAATGCTTCCGCTATGACAGGCGTCAGGCCGGCGTCGCGCAGCGCTGGCAACGAAATATTTCAACGGACTGCAGCGCTTTGATGGCGCCCGCGCCCGATGGGTCACAAGCCTCAATGCGAACCAATACCCGTGGTTCGAGGAATATCCACTCGATGGGAGATCCAAGGTTAGACGTCCCACTCCGCCCGAGCCACCTGCTCCGTACTCAGTGGCGGCGTTTCCTGCGGAACCCGCTGAAACCCCGTCAGTGGTGATGGGCTGTCCACGTATCGTCAGCGCATCCCGTCTTGAACGCGCCTAATCCGCGGTGCGAAGGTGGTGCCATCGTAACGACGGAGCCATGCGATGGACGACGCAGCGGGAGAGACGGTTGTACCGACGGCGCGCGACGCCCTCGGCAAGGCAAGGCGAGGCATTCTGGCGCGGGATGGCCATGGCACGGAGAACATGCGGATTCGACGCTCGACGTTTCTGTCATGAGCAGTGTCCAGTCGATGGAGAGACTGATGCGATATTGCGAGCCCGTAACAAAAGGAAAGATTGGTTGCAGAAAGCGAAAAAATTGAGCAAACTTCCGCTCTACGTAAAAAGTGTCGCTCATAAGACACGCGGTCTTGTATATGAAAGCTATAGGCGCCCCTTGCTCCGATTCCGAGGGGCTGTCCGTGTCAATCGTTGTCTATCACCCGGACATTGCGCAATTGTCGACTACGCTCGCCAGTTTCGGCGCAGCTTGTGACTTATTGCGCAGTGTGCGCGTAGGCTTGCCGGTCGAGCTCTATCTGGTGGACAACGGTGGATTGCCGGCAATGCACGCCGCGCTGCATGCGTTGCATATTCGGGGTATAGCGTGCACGGTCATCTCGGGGCGGGGGAATGTTGGCTACGGCCGCGGCCATAACCTCGCGATCGAACGGGTGGTGTCCCGCTATCACCTCGTGCTGAACCCTGATATCGACCTAGAGCGGCACGCATTGATCGAGGCACTCAATTTTCTCGACGCACATGCTGACGCCGGCTTGCTGACGCCATGGATTGGCGATAATAAGGGGCATCAACAGTTTCTCTGCCGTCGTTATCCAACGCTGCTCGATCTGTTCGTGCGGGGATTTCTACCCGCTGGACCACGGCGGCTTTTCACGCGCCGCCTCGCACGCTATGAAATGCACGATCTTATCAACGAGCGCGACATTGTCTGGGATCCGCCGATTGTCAGCGGCTGTTTCATGCTGTTTCGGACGGATGTGCTGAAGCAGCTGGCGGGCTTCGACGCGCGGTACTTCTTGTACTTCGAGGATTACGATTTGAGTTTGCGCGCTCACGATGTTGCCCGCGTCGTCTATGCGCCCGCCGTACGCGTGCTGCATCACGGCGGCGGCGCGGCGCGCAAGGGGTCTGCACACATTCGCATGTTTGCGGCCTCGGCGTACAAGTTCTTCAACCGTTTTGGCTGGAAGTGGCTATGAGCCATGTTCTCGTGACTGGCGCCAACGGCTTTGTCGGTCGCGCGCTGAGCCTTGCATTGCTCAACAGCGGTCACACGGTCACCGGCCTCGTACGACAAGCCGAACACGGGGCGAATGGCGTGACATCGTGGGTCGACGCGAGCAACAATTTCACCGGTATCGATGCCGCATGGCCCCAAGGGCTGCAAGCGGATTGTGTCGTGCATCTGGCAGCGCGCGTTCACGTCTTGCATGACGACTCAACTGACCCCGAAGCGGCTTTTCGTGCGACGAATGTGGACGGCGCGTTGCGAGTTGCAGAGGCCGCATGGCGTCACGGCGTAAAGCGCCTGGTGTTCGTGAGCAGTATCAAGGCACTTGCTGAAACTGATTCGGGCCGGCCGCTGCGTGAAAACGATCAGCCGGCGCCGGCTGATGCTTACGGGCGCTCCAAACTTGCCGCCGAGCAAGCGTTGTTGCGCTACGGTGAAGATACTGGACTGGACATTGTGATTGTGCGCCCCCCGCTTGTCTATGGGCCGCAGGTGCGTGCCAACTTCCTGCGGTTGGTGGACGCAGTTTGGAATGGCGTGCCACTGCCGCTTGCGGCGGTCGGCGCGAGACGCAGTATTGTGTACATAGAAAACTTGACTGACGCGCTGGTGTGCTGTGCAACCGACCCGCGGGCTGCGGGTCAATGCTTCCATGTCGCCGACGATGATGCTCCGACAGTTGCGGAACTGGCGCGCATGCTTGGCCGGCATCTGCGCAAGCCGGCGCTGCTATTGCCGGTGCCGGCTGCGTGGCTGCGCATTGCCGGGAGGTTGACGCGGCGCAGCTCGCAGGTGGAGCGCCTGATCGGTAGCTTGCAGGTCGATACAGGGCGGATTCGCAGCGTGCTCGGCTGGCGTCCGACGCATTCAACCGACGCTGGACTGGCCGCGACCGCCAGCTGGTACCGATCAACGCGTTGAGGCGCACATGCTGATACTGGTTTCCGCAGTTTCGCCGTGGATCATGGGCGTGTTGACCGCGTTCGGCGCCGCTTGCACGTGCGCAGCGGTCTTACAGGTTTTGCTGAATACTGGTCTTGCCTGGCGGCTGGCGACGGATATTCCGAACGACCGCTCGCTGCACGTGCGCCCCACGCCGCGCGTCGGCGGCGTAGGTATTGTGCCGGTTACGGTGGTGACGTTCCTGCTGGTCGCGCCTGATCTCTGGTGCGCGGCGGTGGCGACGGTCTTTCTCGCCGCAGTTTCACAAGTAGACGATCGGCGCGGGCTGTCGGCCCGTATTAGATTCGCAGCACACCTGATTGCTGTCGTAACGTTTATCGCGCTTTATCCGGTTGCCGCGCCGTGGTGGATCTCGGTAATTCTTGCGTTTTGCATGATGTGGCTCGTGAATCTTTACAATTTCATGGACGGGTCCGATGGACTTGCGGGTGGTATGGCGTTCTTCGGGTTCGGCGGTTATGCTGTGGCCGCGCTGATCAGTACGCATCCGCTGCTGGAGCTCGCTTGGGCAACTGCCGGCGTCGCTGGCGCCGCCCTCGGTTTTCTGCTGTTCAACTTTCATCCGGCACGAATTTTTCTCGGTGACGCCGGTTCAATTTCATTGGGCTTCCTTGCCGGTGCGCTGGGCTACTGGGGCTGGCGCGGAGAGGTCTGGCCGATCTGGTTCCCCGTGCTGGTGTTTGCGCCGTTTATTACCGATGCGTCGATCACGCTTGCGCGTCGCCTACTGCGCGGCGAAAGCTTTTGGAAGCCACACCGGGAGCACTACTACCAGCGGATGGTGCGTCTAGGCTACGGCCATGCCCAAACTGCAATTGCGTGGTACGCATTGATGGCGGCGGGCATAGCAGTTGCGTTATTTATGCTGGACCGCCCTGCGGCGTTACAGTGGGGCGTCGTCTCCTTCTGGATCGCTGTTCTATGCCTCTTGGCAGTGGCTGTGGATTTGCGCTGGCGTCGTTTCCAATTAATACTCTCCAAGCAATCCGAGGTATCACGCTGATGTTGAGAAAAAAAGCCACGTGGCTGCCCTTCAGCGCGTTCCTGTTTGATCTATGTGCGGCCACCGGAGCGTGGGTGGCCGCCTACGTTATCCGCTTTAACGGTGCGGTTCCTGCCGAGTTCGAGACCGGCGCGATGCATTCTCTAATTTGGGTGCTGCCGGCCTACGGCGTGATGTTCCGCGTCTTCGGTCTGTATCGCGGCATGTGGGTGTTCGCCAGTCTGCCTGACCTGCTACGCATTTCCAAGGCGGTGGTGTCCGGCGCACTGGTTACTATGGTGCTTGCGATCATGGTGCAGCCCACGCCGATCGTGCCGCGTTCAGTACTGTTGGTTTCGCCGTTGCTTCTTTTCCTGGCGATGGGCGGCTCGCGTGCGTTCTACAGGGCAAGCAAGGAGTTTTACCTCTATGGTGGGCTCGTCGCGCAAGGCAAGCCTGTGATCGTACTCGGCGCCGGCAATGCTGGCGCGAGTCTGGCGCGCGAGTTGTCGCGGTCCAGCGAATGGCGCCTCGTTGGACTCCTCGACGACGACGTTGCGAAGCACGGTCGCGAGATTTACGGTTACAAGGTACTCGGCGGGATCAGCGACTTAGCACGCGTCGCTGAATCCCTGAAAACTGAACACGCAATCATTGCAATTCCGTCGGCGCCGGTCGATGCGCAGCGGCGCGTCGCGATGCTCTGCGTGCGTGCCGGCGTGCGCGCGATGGTGCTACCGGCGCTGACTGCGCTAACGCAGGGTCAGGGGTTCCTGTCGCGGGTTCGGCAGATTGATCTAGAAGATCTGCTGGGCCGCGATCCTGTGAAGATTGACACGCCACATGTTGAGGCGCTATTGCACAACCGCGTTGTGATGGTGACGGGCGCGGGCGGATCCATCGGTTCCGAGCTTTGCAGGCAGATTTTGCGTTTCGAGCCAGCACAACTAGTCGCGTTCGAGATGTCTGAATTCGCGATGTACCGACTCACGGAAGAATTGCGGGAGCGTTTCCCTGGCGTCTTGGTGATCCCCGTGATCGGCGATGCAAAGGATTCGCTGCTGCTTGATCAGGTGCTATCGCGGCACAAGCCGCACATTGTGTTCCATGCTGCTGCATACAAACATGTGCCGCTCATGGAGGAACTCAATGCTTGGCAGGCGGTACGCAACAACGTGCTCGGAACCTATCGAGTGGGGCGCGCGTCTATTCGTCACCAAGTCAAGCATTTTGTGCTGATCTCGACGGACAAGGCGGTGAACCCGACCAACGTAATGGGTGCCAGCAAGCGTCTTGCCGAGATGGTGTGTCAGGCTTTACAGCAGACCAGCACGTGCACCCAGTTCGAGACAGTGCGGTTCGGCAATGTGCTTGGGAGCGCCGGCAGTGTGATTCCGAAGTTCCAACAGCAAATCTCTAAGGGCGGCCCGGTGACGGTCACTCACCCTGAGATCACGCGCTTCTTCATGACGATCCCCGAGGCATCACAACTGGTGCTGCAAGCGTCGAGCATGGGACGCGGTGGCGAAATCTTCATTCTTGATATGGGCGAGCCAGTGAAGATCGTCGATCTGGCGCGCGACCTGATTCGGCTGTACGGTTTCGGCGAAGAGCAGATCCGCATTGTATTTACCGGCTTGCGGCCGGGCGAAAAGCTGTACGAGGAACTGCTGGCAGACGACGAAGCTACTACCCGCACGCCACATCCGAAACTCCGAATCGCGCAGGCGCGCGAAGCGCCGGGCAATCTGTTGGATGAATTGCTTCCATGGCTGATGCAGCATCGTGTGCCGACAGATGACGAAGTACGGCGGGACCTTCGCCGCTGGGTGCCCGAGTATCAGCCGACGTCGGCGCCCACGCTGCAGAGCGTGTCGTCGCTGGCCAGCGTGCGTGCGAGTCGTTGACCTCCCTTTCGCCGCGGCGCTTTTCCTGGCCAGCTGCTGCGGCGACTTGAACCGCACAATGCTCACGTACAGTCACGCATACGTAAGTGCAAACACAACAACAAAACAATTGCCACGTATGCCGATGTGCGCGCGTGAATAGCGCTAGGGCGATCCGAGGAAAGTCCGTTTCCGGTGAGGAGCCGGACACGAAAAGGCGCTTTTCGGAACAGCAGATCATCGCGTTTGCGAACGAGGTCGGCTTGCTGGGCAACGCAGGAAGCGCGGTTTCAGACAGGCGTCGTTCTATCATGGCCTGCCAAGTTCGACGGCATGGAAGGGTCGAAGAGCGGTAAGCGCGCAATCCAGCACACGGAATTGATATGCCTGCGAGGTCGGGGACCGTGTCTCGCAGCAGCGCACCGATCGGCAAAGTTCGCGTCAATGCGCCGGCTGGATCAAGCGGTGTTACGCGCTGGAGCTGTGAGCTTCTCGAAGTTGAAGGGCAGCAGGTCGGTGATATCGGCATCCGGTGCGCGCTGCGGTAATTCTGTGAGCACCCGCACGAGGTACGCGTAGGGTTCGACGTTGCACGCCTGGCACGTGAGCATCAGGCGATGTAGACCATCGCACTGGCGTTCGCACCAGCGCCCGTGTCACTGAACACCCATGAGGATCTGCCGGTGCAGAATGGCCTGATGTCGCGCTCGATGACGTTGTTGTCGATGGGTGCGCGCCCGTCGCTCACATAGCGGCTGAGGTACGTCCACTGGTTGCGTGTGTATGAGATCGCCTTGCCAAGCAGGCTCTCGGGCAGGATCTGCGGGGCCTGTTCGTCGAGCCATGTCCGAAAGGACTCGAGCAGCGGCACGCTGTGCTGCTGACGCAGCCGGTACGTGTAGTCGGCGCGCATCTCACTTTCAGGCAGATCGCCCTTTGCGAGAGTTTCTACCTGGTAGAGTGCCTTGAAGTACTCTAGTGCGCGCGCGACACGGCCGCCAGGTTTCCTCATGCCCTTAAGGGCATCGACGAAGGCGCGCCGCGCGTGGGCCAGACAGCCGAAGTGGGTCGGACCTTCGAGCGTACGCAGGCGGCATAACCGTCGGTCATCAGCAGGCCTTCATAGCCGGTGAGGAACGCCCGGGGATATTCCTGCCCGCGCCCCGACTGGTAGTCGAACAGCACAACAGGCTCAGGGCAGTCTTCGGCGCTGCGGTACACCCACGTGTACGACGTGCTCTGCGCGGCCTTGCCGGGCTCCTTGAGCACCTGCACCGTTGTCTCATCGCCGTGAATCAGCGGCGTCGACAGCAGCGTCCCGCGCAGCGTCTCGTAGAGCCGGCTGTAGTGCAGTTCAGCGGGCCGGATGATCCAGTTCGCCAGCGTGCCGCGCCCAACCTGGATGTCCGCGTGAAACGTACAAACACATTTGCTGATTTAAGAGCAGATTAATCTCCAGCAAGTTGTTGTAGTCTCGAATTTGGCGATCCCTTACTCAACCGTCACCGATTTCGCAAGATTCCTTGGCTTATCCACATCCGTATCACGCGAACACGCCGTGTGATACGCCAGCAACTGCAGCGGCACCACATGCAGGATCGGCGAGAGCAACCCATAGTGCTCCGGCATGCGGATCACGTGGAGGCCATCCTCGCTGACGATGCGCGTATCGGCATCGGCGAACACATACAGCTCACCGCCACGCGCGCGCACTTCCTGCATGTTCGACTTGAGCTTCTCAAGCAGCGCATCGTTCGGCGCAACCGTCACGACCGGCATCGCTTCAGTGACCAGTGCAAGCGGCCCGTGCTTGAGTTCACCCGCCGGATACGCTTCGGCGTGGATGTACGAGATTTCCTTGAGCTTCAGCGCGCCTTCCAGTGCGATCGGGTAATGCAGACCGCGCCCGAGGAACAACGCGTTTTCCTTGCGCGAAAAATCTTCCGACCACGCGATGATCTGCGGTTCCAGCGCCAGCACGCTGTTAAGCGCAGCCGGCAGATGGCGCAGCTGGCGCACGTATTCCGCTTCGAGCGAAGCGTCGACGTGCCCGCGCAATTTGCCGAGCGTCGCGGCCAGCACGAACAGCGCGACGAGCTGCGTCGTGAATGCCTTCGTCGATGCCACGCCAATCTCGGTTCCTGCATGCGTCAGGAATGACAGTTCGGTGAGCCGTACCATCGCGCTCGTTCCCACGTTGCACACCGAGAGCGTGTGCCTGTGCCCGAGCGACTGCGCATGCTTGAGCGCAGCCAATGTATCGGCTGTCTCGCCCGACTGCGAGATCACCACCACCAGTGACTTCGGATTGGGCACCGAATCGCGATAGCGATATTCGCTCGCAATTTCGACCTGCGTCGGAATCTTCGCAATCGATTCGAGCCAGTACTTCGCCGTCAGCCCCGAGTAGTAGCTCGTGCCGCAGGCAAGAATCAGCAGGTTGTCGATCTCGCCAAACGCCCGGGCCGCTGCCTCGCCAAACAGGGATGCATCGAATGAATCGGCTTGCGGAATCGTGTCGCTGATCGCGCGCGGCTGCTCAAAAATTTCCTTCTGCATGAAGTGACGATACGGCCCGAGTTCGACCGCGCCGCCATATGCCGCGACCGTGCGCACTTCACGCTGCACGTCGTTGCCGTCGCGATCGGCGACCCGCACGCGTTCGAGCGTCAGTTCGCAGACATCGCCTTCCTCGAGGAAGATGAAGCGTTCGGTGCTGCCGGCAAGCGCGAGCGCATCGGAAGCGAGGAAGTTCTCGCCATCGCCGAGACCGACCACAAGCGGCGAGCCCTGACGCGCGCCGACCACCGTGTTCGGCTGGTCCTTGTGCTCGACCGCGATCGCGTAAGCGCCATGCAACTGCTGCACGGCTTCGCGCACCGCTGCGAACAGATCGCCGCGATACAGGCTGTGGATCAGATGCGCGATCACTTCGGTGTCGGTCTGCGAGACGAACTCATAGCCCTTGCCGCGCAGCATTTCACGCAGCGACTCGTAGTTCTCGATGATGCCGTTGTGCACGAGCGCCAGCGCGTTGCGCGAGAAGATTGGATGCGCGTTGTTCGTGACGGGCGCGCCATGCGTCGCCCAGCGCGTGTGCGCGATGCCCGTGACGCCTTCGAGATGCGTCTCGCGCACCTGCGCGTCGAGATCGGCGACGCGCGCCACGCTGCGCGCGCGATGCGGCTCACGGCCCGCCAGCACGGCGACGCCACAGGAATCGTAGCCGCGATATTCGAGGCGTCGCAGTCCTTCGATCAGAACCGGGACGATGTTACGTTGCGCAACCGCGCCGACAATGCCGCACATATAAAACCTTTCTAGTTGAGATTGCAGGGTGCACTCAGACATCGCTGCACATCCCGTTCTTTTCATTGAACCGGGCAGAGCGATCCACGATGACCCTGGGGCCTTCGAATGCGAGCGGCCGATCTGGATTGATGCAAAAGGCCGTATGTTTGCTGCGATCGCAATCGAACGCGAATTGTTGCTCGCCAAGCTAAATTTCAGCGAGTTTTCTTCCTGACCACCAACCACCGCGGCGACTTAAACCGCACGATGCTCACATAAAGCCACACATACGTCGCGGCAAACACAACAACAAAGCAAAACAGATGCACCGTATGCCGCCAGAACAGCGTAGCGGGGATCACAGCGACCAAACAGAGAAGCCACAAATAAGGCGACGTTAAAGAATTCCGCCTGGTCAACTCCCGCGCAGTCCGCACCCCCACAGCCCACCGCATCAACCGCTTATAGACAAGCATATGCAGGTGCACGCCATCGGGAATCCCGGGCGACATCCCACGAATAAACTTCTTCCGATAGATCGAGAAGCACGTCTCAAAGATCGGATACATAAACAGCAAAACCGGATACCAAGCCGACACATCGCGATTCCGCATGACAAGCATGATGGAAAGCTCAGCCAGCATGAACCCGATGAAATAAGCCCCACCGTCCCCAAGAAAAATCAAACCCGCGGGAAAATTCCAGATAAAAAACCCCATCACCGCGCCCATCATGATGAGCGACGCGGACAGCACCACCGGATCGGAAACCTGAAACGCGACATACGCCATCGAGGCGAACATCATGAACGCGACCATCGAAGCGAGTCCGTTGAAGCCGTCGATGATATTGATCGCATTGGCCAGCGCTGCCACCGCAAGCACGGTGACAGCACACGAAATCACTGCGTAAGAGAGCAAAAAATCGAGCGGCGGCACGCTGATCCGCGTCACGCCAATATCGAGCAGAAAAAACGCCAACGCAGCAGCGGCCATCGTGCAAAGCAAACGCACCAGCGGCGAAACACGCTTGGTGACGTCCTCAACAAGCCCTGAAACAAACGCTGGCATCCCGCACGCCACAAGCCCCAGAATCCCGCCCGAAACGGCCGGATACGCGCGATGCAACTGCAACGCAGAAACAATCAGCCCAAGCAGAATCCCCGTCCCGCCAATACGCGGTACGGGGCGCGCGTGGAATTTCTGCACGCCGGCGAGATCGGTGTCGGTGGAGAATTTTTCATGCAGATGCGCGTAGCGCACGATCAACAGCGTGACCAGCAGTGAAACGAGAAAGCCGAGCGCGAAACTGAGCATGAAAGTGACCTGAACGAAGACGCCGAATTATACAAACGAAACACACGGCATCCAGCGAAAGCGGGATCGCACGCCGCCTGCTCAGGATAGTCCGTTACATCCCAAATAGTGATCCAAGGGTCGGCAGCCGCCCGAAAAGACCATGTCTGTCATGGATTCCCCCAATCAAGCCTGCTCCGAAACATGCCGTTAATGTACAGATGGCGCGGGTTTCGAACCATCCGACAACGCGCCAGCTGCCGCTCGACCCCGACGTTCCGGAGAAACAATGCTAAACAACATCACCATCCGCGGTGGACTGACGCTGGTTATCAGTGTTTTCGTCGCTTTCCTGCTGACCGTGATCGGCGTCGGTTATGCCGCGCTCAAGCTCACGAACAGTGGGCTCGAGGAAGCCCAGCGCAGTGCGGCCGCACTGTCGCACCTGAAGGCGAGTTCCGAAAAGCTGCTGCAGGCGCGGCTGGCGCTCGGCAGCTACGAGACGCTCTTTAGCGTCGGCAAGCAAACCGACGACCTTATCCCGGCCGCCCACAAAGTGCTCGAAGAATCGACGCGCGACTTCCGCAGCTATGCCAGCGGCCCGTTTGCCAGCGAAGACGAAAAGCAGCAGGCGCAGGCCGTCGACGCGGCGCGCAGCGCGCTCGTCGACAAGGCGATCGAACCGGAATTCAAGGCGCTCACTGATTACGACTTCAACACGTTCCGCACGATCCAGGGCGAAACGGCCAACACGTACTACGCGGCCTACGCGAAAGCGATCGCATCGCTCGAACGCGTGCAGGCCGTCGAGCAGGAGCGCGCAGCCGGCGCCTCCGCGCAGCGCGTCACGATGGCGACGTTTCTGTTCGGCGGCATCGGCGCGATTGCCATCGTGATTGCACTGCTGGCGCGCGTCGGTTTGTCGGTGGCGCTGATCCGCCCGGTCAACCAGACGATCGCGCATTTCCGCAGCATCGCGGCCGGCGATCTGACGATCTCGGTCGCTTCGAAGTCGCGCAATGAAATGGGCCAGTTGCTGTCAGCGTTGACGCAGATGCGCGACGGCCTCGTCGACACGGTATCGAAGGTGCGCGGCAGCACCAGCGCGATCACGCTGGGCGCGAACGAGATCGCGTCGGGCAATGCCGATCTGTCAGCCCGCACGGAGCAGCAGGCCGCGGCGCTTCAGCAGACGGCGGCGAGCATGGAAGAGCTGTCGGCGACGGTCAAGCAGAACACCGACAACGCAAAGCAGGCGAGCCGTCTCGCGCAGGGCGCGCTGGAAACGGTCACGCGCGGCGGTAACGTCGTCGCCCGCGTGACGCAAACGATGGACGGCATCTCCGATTCGTCGCGCAAGGTGACGGAGATCATCGGCATGATCGAAGGCATCGCGTTCCAGACGAACATTCTCGCGCTCAACGCTGCGGTCGAAGCAGCGCGCGCGGGAGAGCAGGGACGTGGCTTCGCGGTCGTCGCGTCGGAAGTGCGCAGCCTCGCGCAGCGCTCGGGCACAGCGGCGAAGGAGATCAAGGAACTGATCGGCGATTCGGCGTCGAAAGTGCAGGAGGGCGCATCGCTGGTTGCCGAGGCACGTCGCACGATGCAGGAAGCGATGGATTCAGTGGGCCGCGTGACGGGCATCATGAGCGAAATCGAAGCCGCCGCGCTCGAACAGAGCGACGGCATCGATCAGGTCAACAAGGCGATTACCCAGATCGACGAAGTCACGCAGCACAACGCTGCGCTGGTTGAAGAAGCGGCGGCTGCGGCGAAGTCGCTGGAAGGGCAGGCGGATGTGCTGCGCGATGCGGTGGCGGTGTTTCGTCTGCGTGAAGCGGGGCACGGGTTGAACCAGGCTTCTGGCGCTGAATGGCGAGGCAAGCCAGGTGCAGTCCCCCATGCCCACATCAGCGTCGCGACCGGCCTGCGCACGGCTGCGACCGCCTAGGGCGATCGCAGCCAGACATCGTCGTCGTCAGTCGCAGGCGAACCGGGCGAGCGCGCTCGCGTTCAACCGGTTCGCCTCATCACCCACGGCAGCTTCTTCAACATCGCGCGTTTCCGGTGCTTCTGGAGTGTCAGCGCTATGCGTTTCTCTTCGCCGATCGATGCAAGATCGGTTTCGAGCCGGCGAATGAACGCCTGCAGATGCACATTTTCGTTCTCACTGGAGAACTGCACGCAAAGACCATTCATGCCGTCGCGCAGTTCGTGCAGGCCGGGGTTCGCGTCGATCGACTTCAGACGTTCAACGATCCTGTCGATGAAACCTGCGACGTCGCCCACTTCAACGGATTGGAAGTTCGGCGCGGTCCAGTACTCCTTCCCGCCGCCGCCGTGATAGCCGATCACGTAGTTTCCGCACAAGGAGGCTTCAATAGGCGGCAAGCCCAGCCCTTCCATACCGGAAAACGAGAGAAATACCCGCGACCGCCTCAGGACGCCCGCGACGCCGGACGCTGAAAGCCCGTCGATCGGCCGAACGGACCACCCTTCAGGTAAATACCGGTGCAACGCAAAGGCCACTGCGGCGGCGTGTGTGCCGTTCTTTCGTGGCATGTATGTAATGAGCTTTTCCTTCGCTTCGCTGGCGTGAAAGAGTCCGCTATCAAGCGTGCACGTCATCCGCATCACGCGCGGACCCAGCTGCGGATAGTGAAGCCGGATCAGGCTGGACGTATCGTCTGAGACGGACAGGATGTACGCCGCCTGCTCATAGGCAAAATCGACGTCGTTGTCCGAAAAGTTTCCGTCACGATGTGACAGGTAGTAGCCGTTCTGCACGAAGATCGAGTAACGCAGGCCTGCCGCAACCAGCTTCGGCGCGAGCTTCGCCGCCTTGATTTCCGGAATGACGATGTGATCGGTCGAGCGCACTTCGCTGCACGCGATGACCGGCACCGGGAAGTCGGTCCACGGATAGCGATAGCCACTACGTTCGTGCATGACGTACGCCGGCACGCCAAGTTCTACCATCGCGCGCACATGGTCGTAGATCACCTTAACGCCGCCTGCATGTTCGCCGTGCCTCGGCGACGTACAGAAATAAATAATGCGCATCTTGCAGAAGAATTCCGTTGAGAATATTTGCTCGGGTAACTTTAATGCGAGTTTTGCTGATTTTTATGCAAGTGTATTCGAACGCAGCCAGAAGGCTCGCAAAGCGGGGTGTGTTTGCTTTCCGCGGTTGGTCGCTCCATCACTTTCCAGCAGCCGAAGCCTCCTCACGTATTCTCCCAATACCCAAGGCCTTCCCCTTCACGCCCGATGAACATCAGCATGCCGGGCTGGCCGTCCGATCCAGACGGTCGTTCGGCCAGCACACCAAAGCTGCCCGCATCCGGATACTCGGCAATCTCAGGTGACACGCGCGTGCTCACAGCGAGATAGCGCAGTTCGTCAGGGCCGGTATTGATGATTTGGTGCGCTGTGTCCTTTCCACCAGCAGGGCAGGCGATCACATCGCCCGGCGTGATGGGAAACGTGCGGTCCCCGATGCGAATCTCGCCCGTACCCGCGAGTACGAAGAACATCTCTTCGTTGGCAAGATGGTTGTGAAAAGGGAAGGCCCGCTTGCCCGGCGAGATCGCGGTGATGTTGTAGCCAAGTTGCTTCGCGCCGATGCGTGGTCCGATGAAGCCCACCTTCGCGTCATACCGTTCAGCGGCGGCGCCGGTCGGCGCGAACCCGGGTGGCCGCGGCAACAGTTCCACGTCAGCGATATTGACGACAGGGTGTGTCGGTGTGTCCATGATTTTCCTCATTGGCAATCACGAGTGAAACGAACGGAGCGCGCGGCATGCAGCTACCAGAGATTTTGCCCTTTGATGCCAACAACAGGCACGCTGTCGAGGTCGAACTCATCGAAAGGGGGCGCAGTCACAGAGACTTTCGGATTGTCAAAATCCGGCCTACCCGTCGACGAGTCGGGCGTCTCCAACAATGTGCCACAACCGCGGACCGCGCAGAAGTGGCGCCTTGCCGTGCGGGTATTTCACAGGGCACGGAGGGACCGTTTCCTTGCCTCCTGGTCGATGTCGAACCCAACACGGCCCAATTAGCCCAAGGTCCAATACCGCGAACACACGCCGTCGAATATTCTTTCGGAGCACTCCAATCCAGGGACTCAAATGCCGGGCGCCCACACATTCCCGAAGCGATCGACCCACGACGCAAGTCTGGCTGAGGCGGGCAGGCCAGCCGTGATTGTCATCACCGGCGCCTCATCTGGGATCGGACGCTCCGCCGCCGGCCTGTTCGCGCAACATGGCTGGCGGGTAGGTCTGATCGCACGCGGTCACGCTGGATTACAGGCAGCATTCGACGATGTCGAACGCCACGGCGGCATGGCCGCGATGGCGCAGGCCGATGTCACCGACCTGGATGCACTGGAAGCCGCAGCCGCACACATTGAGCAGGCGCTCGGCCCGATCGACGCGTGGGTGAACTGCGCGGGCAACGGCACCTACGGACGCTTTCTGGATACGCCCGCAGACGAGTTCCGGCGTGTCACCGATGTGACCTACCTCGGTACGGTGAACGGCACGCGTGTCGCGTTGCGACGCATGGTGCCGCGCGATCACGGCTCAATTGTCAACGTGTGCTCGGCGGTCGCGTTCCACGGCATGCCACTGCTGTCCTCCTATTCCGGAGCGAAGCACGCCGTGCGCGGCTTCGGCCAGTCGATTCGTGCAGAGTTGTCCCAGGACCGTAGTCGTGTGCGGCTGACCACGATCTTCCCTCCAGCAGTGAACACGCCGTTCTTTGACCATGCCATATCGCATATGGGACAAGTGGGGCGGCCGATGTCACCGGTCTACCAGCCCGAAATCATGGCTGAGGCAATCCGTCTCGCGGTGATCTCTGGCCGCGCCGAGATGCCGGTGACCTTCACCACAATACTGTTCTCAAGTAGCGTCCGGTTCGTTCCGGGCCTCGTGAACCGGGCGATCTGCAAGCTGGGCTACGAAGGCCAGCTCACCAGTCAGGCGGCGTCGCTGGAGCGGCACAACCCCACCTTGTTCGCCGCCTCGGACCATGCCTCTCCAGTGCGGGGCGCCTATGACGCACGGGCCCGACGCAGCAGCATCCACGTTCGTATCCTGCGCGTGTTCATCCGCTCGAAAGGGGAAAAGAGCCGGGAAATGCCGCCTGCATCGGCGGCTGCGCCGACCCTCCCCGTGGAAGATGCTTCCGTTCAGAGGACGTCGTGACCTGAGCGCTGGCGGACGTGTCCACTACAACTGCATTAGTCCCCCAGCCGCGCAGGGGCGGTCTGTGCCACCAACGCAAGCGTGGCTGCGTCGACCTTCGCCACAAGCACAGGATCGAGCGCACGCGCGTTCGGGCGGACGGCGGCGCGGTCTTTAACATAGGCGCCTGTAGTCGTCGCCCAGGCCCGCGACAATGCCACGTGTAGCGGCGTGTCTGCGCCTTGCTCTTCGGTCCGCAGGAACGGGGCCATGAGTCGCCACGCGACGCCAATCGCCCCTTTTTCCCGAATGAGACCGGTCGCAACGGTGCCCGGATGTACAACGTTGGCGACAACGCCGGTACCGCGCAGACGCTCCGCTCGCGCAAACGTCGAAATCATCATCGCGAGCTTCGATTGTCCGTAGGCTCGCACCATGCCCCAGTGCTGGCGAAGTTCCAGATCTTCGAAATCGATCCGGGCGTGGTCGGACGTCGATGAGCCCACGTTCACGATCCGCGACGGGCTGCCTGCCCGCAACGCACCCTCAAGAGCGTCAGTGAGGACGAACGGAGCGAGATGGTTCACCGCCAATACCATTTCGAGACCCTCCGCCGTCAACTGCCGCCGGGCCGTGAAAATGCCCGCATTGTTGACGAGAAGCGAAAGCCGCGGATGGGTCGCGACGATCTCCTGGCCGAGGTCTCGTGTTGCGTACAGCGAACTCAGGTCGACGAGCCTCAGTTCGGTGCTGGAAGCAGGCGCATGCTGGGCAATCCACGCGGCGGTGGCTTCTCCTCGTGCTGTGTCCCGGCACACCAGAACCACGTGGTGACCAGCGCGCGCAAGTCCGAGCGCGATCCAGCGCCCGATCCCCCCTGATGCGCCCGTGACAACGGACACCTTTCGCTCTGACCGATCCATTCGATCCCATCCGTACTGATTGACCATGCTGGCCGGGGAACGCCTTCGCATTCGACTTCATTGAACCCGGGCCTGCCAACGCTCGACACGAGGCTTATCCAACTTTAGCAGGTGCGCAATAAGGCAATCGTTTATCGCAGGGTCTGGAATGCGAAAGAATCGATCGACAATGGCGAGCCCAAATCCGCTTATAGACAAGGTGCGCACGCGGCTGCATCATCAGGCCTGGTATTCGGCACTATCAGCGGGCCGGCTAGCCAGACGGTTCAGGTGACGAAATCCGCGGCGTCACCGGCGCTTCCACACAAACGCGTGGCCCCAGTCCACCCCGCGCTGGAGCGCCCCTGACGGGAGAGACCGAACAATGGCGAGGCACAACCCAGCGCTTTATCGCAGCCGGAAACCCCCGATGACACCGGGGCGCAGGCGGCTTCTCATCATCTGCGTGATATTGCTGCTGGCCGCATCAGGCTGGGGGCTGGCGGTACTACTCAAGCCCGCCATCCAGCGTACGATCGTCATCACAACGGGAGCGGACAAGGGTATCTATCGCGGTTTCGCGGATCGCTATGCCCCCGTCCTGAAACGCGAAGGCATCACGCTCGATATCCGCAGTTCTTCCGGATCGGTCGAAAACTATCAGCGCCTGAAGGATGCTGACAGCGAATATGAAGTCGGCTTTATCCAGTCAGGCACCACCAGTCCGAAAGAAACAGACGACCTGCAGACGATCGCTGCGGTCTCGTACGAACCGATATGGGTGTTCTATCGTGGCGACGCCATCATTGACCGGCTGGCCCAGCTGCGCGGAAAAAGAATTTCCATAGGCGTGCCCGGCAGCGGCCTGCTCAACGTCGCGTCAGTGCTGCTCGCCTATAGCAGCATCACCCGCGACAATACCGCGCTGCTTGAAATGGATGCAGGCAAGGCGTATGGGGGCCTGGAAAGTGGCCAGCTGGATGCTGCATTCTTTATCGGCAGGCCCGATGCATCGATGCAGAAAACGCTGCTGAACAGCAATTTGAAACTGATGAGTTTTGCCCAGGCCGACGCCCTGGTGCAAAAATTCCCGTCGCTCTCGAAAGTTATTTTCCCGCGCGGCTCGACGAGCATCGTCAACGATCTTCCGCATGCCGATGTCACCCTGGTCGCCGCTACCGCGCTGCTCGTGTCCAAAGATACCCTGCATCCTGCTCTCGCTTATCTGCTGCTGGATGCGGCCAGAACGGTCCACGGCGGCGAAGATTACTTCACGCCGCTCGGCACGTTTCCCAACCTGAATACCGAAGAATTTCCCATTTCCGACGAAAGCACGCGTTACTTCAAATCCGGTCGTCCCTTCCTGCAGCGCTATCTTCCATTCTGGCTGGCCAGCTTTGTCGAAAGGCGCCTGCTGATCCTGGTCCCCTTCGCGGCCTTGCTGCTAGGCCTGCTACAGGCGTTGCCGCGCATGGCGGAGGCGCGGATGAAAAAACGGCTCGTGGTCTGGTACCGCGAAATCAAATCGCTGGAAGATGAAATCTGGAGAAACACGCAACCGACTCGGGATCAGATTGCGCAATGGCACGATGAAATCGAGAACATCGACGCGCATGCCAGCCAGATACGGATTCCGTATCGCTATTTCCAGGACGTGTACGTCCTCAAACAGGCGATTGGCGTGGTCCGCGACCGGATTGCCCAGGTGGCTGCGAAGGTGAAGGTATAGCTGCGCATACCCTCCGCGAAATCGGCGCTACGCTCAGCGCGCCAGAAAACTCGCCCGATAGTCCGCGGGCGAAACGCCGAGCCGCCGTGCGAACACGAGACGCATCCGGTCGGCGCTGCCAAAGCCGCATTCATACGCGATCGTTTTGAGCGGTGCGTCGCTGCTCTCCAGCGCTCGACGCGCGGCATCCACCCGCGCGCGCTCGACGAACTCGTGAGGCGTGATCGCAGCCGATTCCGCGAACGCGCGCGCGAAGCTTCGCGTGCTCATGCCCGCGACCCGGGCGAGCTCTTCGACCGTCAGTGGTTTCGCGATGTTTTCCATCACGTAGTTCTGCACGGTGGCGACGGGTGAGCCGTCCACGGGCGCGCTCAAATAAGGGCTGAACTGTGATTGGCCGCCGCGCCGCTGCGCGTAGACGACGAGCCGCTTCGCGACCTGAAGCGCAAGCGCTGCGCCGTGATCCTCGGCGATGAGCGCGAGCGCGAGGTCGATGCCGGCGGTCACGCCGGCTGATGTCAGCAGACGCTCATCACGGATATAGATCCGGTCGAAGTCGACATGCGAGCGCGGGAACTGCTGCGCGAGTTGCCGGGCGTTCTGCCAGTGCGTCGTAACGTTCCGGTGATCAAGCAGACCCGCATGACCCAGCGCGAACGCGCCGGTGCAAATCGAGCCGTAGCGTTCGCATTGAGCCGCGACTTCGACGAGCCACGCGGAAAGTCTTGCGTCGGCGGGCTGTGTCGGGAGTAACGGGCCCCCAGCGACAAGCGCCGTGTGATAACGATCGGCCGATCCGTTCCACACGCGATCGGCAAAGAGACGCGTGCCATTCGACGCCCGAACGTTCTCTTCGCCGGTGCTGACCAGTTCGAGATGGTAGAGCGCGTCGCGCGGCAAGAACGTATTGGCTTCGGCGAACACATCAGCGGGTCCTGCCACGTCGAGTGCCTGCACATCCTGAAAAATCGCGATGGCGACGGTTCGCATCGGCGGAAGCTCCTTGGGCTTTGAATCCGGCCAGGCGGACCTGGCGGTCGGGCTGGCAGAAGATCACGTGTGACTGGCAGGGTTCGACGGATGGATCGCGTTGATCGGAAATGCGTTGGCAGCGAGACTTGATTCCACGGTTACCCGCGCCTTTCCGCCGCATTCTAGCAACTCACATCGGTGGGCCGGGTCGAGAACGACCGGACCTGTCAATCAACGGAGAATCACGATGAGCAACGCAATTGCCGGAATCAAGATCCCCGACAGCAAGATGGCCCGCGACGCGACGCAACTGGTTCGCGACACGGAACCCGACCTGCTTTTCAATCACTCGACGCGCGTCTTTCTGTTCGGCGCGTTGACCGGCGAACGCAAAAATCTGAAGTACGACGCCGAACTGCTGTACATCGGCGCGATGTTCCATGACATGGGGCTCGTGCCCAGGTACAGCAGCAAGACCGAACGCTTCGAGGTGGATGGTGCGAACGCCGCGCGTGATTTTCTGAATCAATACGGCATTCCGGAAAACGAAGTCGATCAGGTGTGGGACTCGATTGCACTTCATACGACGCCCGGTATTCCGCAGCACAAGAAACCTGTTGTCGCGCTGGTTACAGCAGGCGTGGAGATGGACGTGCTCGGTCTCGCTTACGAAGAGTTTTCTGATGAGCAGCGCAAGCAGGTCGTGGCCGCGCATCCGCGCGAATCGAACTTCAAGGAAGGCATCATCGATGCCTTCGCGCAAGGGACGCGGCACAAACCGGAGACGACCTTCGGGAACGTCAAGGCGGATGTGCTGGCGTTGAAGGAGCCCGGCTATAAACGGGTGAATTTCTGCAGCCTGATCCTCGGATCGTCATGGGTCGACGATGGGCGGCAATGCCTGCATTGCGACGATCCTTCGCATGGGCATAAGTGATTGTGTGCTGTCGCGTCGCAGCGTCCAGACGCGTTGCGACGTCGATGGGCTTTGTCCGGATGGGGGGCTTGCGAAGAGGCTGCGAGTTGTGTAGAAGCGCAACATCAAAAAGCCAGTGCAGATAATGCCATACAAAGAGAGACAACCAGAGCCTGAGAAAGCGCGGCATGATCAGCCTGCATGTTCCCGATGGCGACCTGAAGGCGCAGTTTATTAACGCAACAGTCCGTACACCGGGCGTGTCGGGGCGTGAGCCGACCTACACCACGGCGTACATCGAGCTGATCTATACGCTCTACCGGTTGTTCGGCTGGGGCATGCGGCAGATTACCGGCTACATGCAGGATTACTGGACGACCTGCGGACTGGACATTGCGGTACCCAGTTCCAGTCAGTTGAGCGATCGCTTTGCCGCGCTGGGGACAAGCGTCACGCAGCGCTGCGTGCAACTGGCCAGACGGCTCGCGCGTGGCGAAGCGATCAACCTCATCGCCGACAGCACGGGCCTGAGCTCTGGACGCGCCAGTGAGTGGTACGAACAGAAGTATGGCCACACAGCCACGCGCACACCATGGCGCAAGATGCATCTGCCGATTGACACGGACATGAACGTTCACGCGATCCGCATCACGACCACAGAAGTATCGGATACCGAAGCAATGGACGCTGTGCTGCCCGCAGATCTACCGGCTGGCATGACCAAATCGTCAGATACATCGCGGGAAAAGGCATCTATGCGTTCCACAAAAAATACGGCTACGGGGTGCGCTCGCTGATCGAAGCGCAGATCTCGCGCATCAAGCGATGGATCGGCGCCACCCTGCTGACGCGGAAGATCGCGTCGCAGGAAAACGAAGGCATGGTCATCGCCAACGTCATCAACCTGTGGAACACCTTCGGCAGGCCAGTTTGCGCCAAAAATGCATAGTTGCGTCCGTAGCACGGGAACTCATACCCATCCGGACAAAGCCGTCCAGGACCGTCCCTTCGTTGGTGGTGTACGCCCAAACGTCTTTATTGAGTGCCGCGCCGAATCCGATCTCAAAGGCCGTTCCGGAATCCGCTTCCTTTGGTCCGCGAAAGTCGTCGACGTTGGCCATCAGAATGACGCATGCGCGAATCGCCTCGATAATTGAACGATAAATCCATGCCGCGCGATCGTACGGTGACATACCATGCGGCACGTTCGCGTCGATTGGGTAGATTCCGTCGAAACCAAACGACGCACACAGGTCCGGCAGGTAGCGGGCCATCTCCAGCCATTTGCCAATCGACCCAGTTGGACACTCAGACGTCCGTTCTACACAGAGAGCGGACCATTACGATAGAGCACCCGCGATCTGGCAGACCTGCGATGTGCCCGTTTGCAGCATGGCTGGGCACACGCACTGAACGGTCTTGCGTTCGCTTCCAATGTCCGACGCCATTACTGTTGGTGGCGAAGTCGCTGGGGTGCTTTTTTAACGACCCGGAACCACAACGCCGTTGACGCCCCGCGTGTTTTCTACCGACTGCCGTTTCCCGTCGTCAAGATTCCGCCGCCGTCCGACTCCGTCTGTGTGTTCGCCGTGCTCTCTACACGTTCAATCCGTACTTGCATCGACCGTGCGTCTGTCAAACCCAAGGTCTTCGCCGCGGCATAAGAGAGATCGATAATTCGGTGTTTGATGTATGGTCCGCGATCGTTGATACGCACGACAACCGACTTTCCTGTTGCCAACGAACTGACGCGCACATAGCTACCGAGCGGCAATGTTCGATGGGCAGCCGTTAATGCGCCGCCATCATAGCGTTCTCCGTTTGCGGTCAGATGCCCCTGGAACGTTGCCGAATACCATGACGCCTCGCCGGATTGCAACATCTCGTGTTGCATGCGACAGGAATCAACTCTGCACGCAGCATGTTCGGACGCAATCTGTCCGCAAGCCGCGAACAAAGCACAGATTCCCAAAACTCCCAAATAGCGGAGTGATAACACCATGGACCACATGTCAGTTAATGAGGCGTGGTTTTAACGTTCTCAAAAAGCTCACGCAAGCCGCGTGCCCGGGTGACATAACATCTTGACAATTTTTTTTAGGTCTCATGCAGTGGGTCTGTCAGTCCGACCCTGATTTCATTGCAGGTGTCGCCGATGCGATTGGTACTGGCCTTGACGAAAATACGTGAAATACGTATTCATTTGCCGGGGGTCACATGACTATCATAACGGCCACCGATCTCGCCCGGTGCGCGAAGTTAGCCGACCGACACGTACCGACTAAGCTCGTCGCGTCATCGGCTAAAGCCGCCCGTACGCTGGCTAGCTTCGCTGGTCCATCTGCGGGTTCGCTTTGAAGAAGGTCGAACTCTCGACCTGGGAGTGTGGACGCGCTCGTCAGCGCGTGAGTCTATTAGGTATTGTTCACATTCTTATTGTCAACAATAATCGTGGACATCGTGCCCAACCGCAGCGCCCACGGCACGCATCTCTCGATCATGTAGGTCGGCGATATCTTCACGATCCGACGCGTCCTGGTCGGCGCGATGGTCCAGCGTCTGGACGGTCGCAACGCCTGTCAATGCACTGCCGCGTAACCACGCCGGCAAGGTGACCAGGAATGATTTGCGTGACGCCTACCTGGCGCGCCATCCCGACGGAGCGATTTCTCTATGAATTCGCCACAGACACCTCTGCCCGTTGCAAGCGAATGGGTCGACGACCTCCATGAGCTGGCGCAGCGCCGCGCGATTGCGCGAGAGCTGGGCGGCGACGAGCAGGTCGCGCGCCATCACGCGCAGGGCAAGCTCACGGCGCGCGAGCGCATCGATCACCTGCTCGACCCCGGCAGCTTCGCCGAGATCGGCATGCTGGCCGGTACCGTCAAGTACGATGCGGATCGCAAGCGGGAGCA
Organism: Paraburkholderia sp. GAS334; assembly: GCF_050436625.1. NCBI lineage: Bacteria > Pseudomonadati > Pseudomonadota > Betaproteobacteria > Burkholderiales > Burkholderiaceae > Paraburkholderia > Paraburkholderia sp. GAS334. The sequence continues at coordinate 84,666 of NZ_JBNDMO010000026.1, forward strand.
CTTCACGCCCAGCAATGCCGTCGTCGGTATCGGGAAGATCGACGCGCGGCGAACGGTGGTGGCGGCCGACGATTTCACGATCCGCGCGGGTTCGTCAGAGCGCTCAGTTTCGGAGAAGTGGATCTATGCCGATCGCTGCGCGTGGGAATACAAGCTGCCGCTCGTGCGCATGGTCGACAGTGCCGGCGGCAGCGTCAAGCATCGGCATCAATCAAGTCGTGTGCCGCCGATCGTAGACAGGCACAAGCCGGCCACAAGCGGCCGATCACGCTCGTGTAACGGTTGACCGTTGATTGCGGCAAACCGGCCATTCGGATTTTGCATCCTGATTCGAATGGCCGTCGGTACAGTCGGCGGTCTTGTCCACCGTCTAATGGTCGCGCGATGCCAACCTTCGCCCGGAACTTATCGGCCCGACGCAGACTTTCGGTCGCCGAAAGAATGGACGTACTACTACACGTCTGTCGCGGGTACGGTCGCTGACATTCCAATCGTCCCGGAGCTGGAATGCGCCAGCACGTAGTTCACCAGGGCC
>NZ_JBNDMO010000027.1:0-68562 GCF_050436625.1 Paraburkholderia sp. GAS334
CGCCGGACGCACTCCACGCCGACAGCGGCCATGTTTTTCTGTTCCCATTGCAACTCCCGGATTTCAGGGTGTTGCGACGACCGGTTGAATGCGGGTTGACACCCCTGGTCCGAATGATGAATGACATGCTCGGGCCGACGCTGCGCGAGCGCCATATCGAGCGCACGCAGCATCAGCTCCGTGTACAGATGGTTGGACATCGCCCAGCCCACGACACGGCGACTGAAGACATCGAGCACCACCGCCAGATACAGGAATCCCTCGCTCGTCGGAATGTAGGTGGCGTCTGCCACCCACAGCACGTTAGGCCCGTCGGCACTGAAGTGACGGCGTACGAGATCAGGTGCGCGCCGTGCCCCCGCGCGAGCTCGCGTGGTCTGCTTCCAGTGCCGACGGCTTGCCCCGCATAGACCGGCCAGGCGCATCAAACGCGCGACGCGCTTGCGTCCGACATGCACGCCCTCGCGCCCAAGCTGGATATGGATGCGCGGCGCGCCGTAGGTGCCGCGCGAACTCGCGTGCAGTGGACGGATATGCGAAAGCAACTGCGCATCACTGCATGCCTGTTTCGACGGCTCTCGTACCAACCACGCGTAGTAGCCGCTGGTGGAGACCCGCAGCAGCCGCGCCATTGTGGCAATGGGCCAGCGAACCCGGTTCGCCTTCATGAATCCGTACCCTTCGGCGGTACGACCCCGGTCTCCCGGGCGAACCAGGCCGCCGCGTGAGAGAGTATGTCGCGCTCCATCTCGAGCTGACGGACCTTGCGACGCAGCCGCGTCAATTCTTGCCGCTCGGCCGTGGTCAACCCGTCGTGGCGCATGCCGGTGTCACGATCGGCCTGCGCAACCCAGTTGATGATGCTTTGCGCGGTCGGCTCGAACTCGCGCGCCAATTCCTCAGGCGTACGTCCCGCCTTCACCAGTTCCACCATCTGCGCCCGGAATTCCGCCGGGTACGGCTTCCGATGCTGGCCCATGACGGCACCTCCTCTTCAAAAGAATAGGTGTCCGTTTTCCCGGGTCAACTTCATCAGGGCTTGTAAGCCATGGCCTCGATTTCTATCTTGGTGCCGGCCATGTTCGTCGCCTGTAATGTCGAACGTGACGGCTTGTTCCCGGGGAAGAACTCTGCGTAGACGCGATTGAATTCATCGAAGTCGCGAGCGTCTTCAAGCCAGACGGTGGTTTTCACGACGTCCTCGAGCGTGCAACCCGCAAGCGCGAGTACGTGAGCGACGTTCTTCAATGTCTGACGTGCCTGCGCTTCTATCCCACCAGCGACGATGCTACCTACTTCGTCTCTGGCTACCTGACCGGATACAAACACCAAGTCGCCGGCTTTTGTCGCTAGCGAGCGCGGCAGGTTTCGGGTACCCGGATTGCTCTCTGCAAAGTACTCAATCGTCATTTGAGTCACCTTCAACCGTTGCGGCCCCTGCGACCGCCGATGATCACGAAGCGCGTCGCGGAAAAGTACCGCTGCCGATTCTATACCCCATGCTCGGCAGTCAAACCATTTCCCCGCGATCCTGTGAGTGTCCGATGACAGGGCCACGTCAACTTGCGTCCGCTCCTGGGCCGACTGCAGTCTGTCGTGAGCAACATGACGGCACTATGACGGGCGGAATACGCGGCAAGGGGTATTTAGAGGCGACGCATGCAAACAGAATGACTGCCGGTTTCCCCGCCGATGTAAGCGTTCGTCCCGATCTGCTCCCTGTGTCGACTTGCGTTGCAGTGCACACACCCAATTGCATCCATATGCCGCCATCGAACGTATAAATTGAAGCAGGTGGACGAGCCACCGTCAGGAGACACAGCCATGAAATTCATGATGACCTTTCACTGGGCACCGGATACCCAACAGCGTGCCGAAGCCATTGCGCGCTTTCAGCGAACCGGCGGGCTCCCGCCTGACGGCGTCCGGTTGGTGGGCCGGTGGACGCGAGCCGATCTGGGCGCAGGGTTCGATCTGCTCGAAACAGATGATATGAAGAAACTCACCGAGTTCGCCTATCAGTGGAGCGATCTGATGGCGCTGGACATCGTCCCAGTGCTTGACGACGCCGAGCTGAGCGAGGTGCTGGGGCGCGTAGTGAAATAGAGGGTTCAACGCACGTTCGATATCGACGCTATTCGACATGAACACAACCGGGCGCGCCCGCAGCCACGGCCTGCGGCACCGCATGATCCTTGCAGCCGGACCAGGACGCTGGCGACGGACGATCCTGGCCCTGCTTGTCGTTCTGATCGGCTATGCCGCCGCCGATCTCTTCTGGCCGTTGCACCGTGACCTGAGCCGCTTCGATCCCATCGCGACGGGGACACTCGAAACGAAAATATGGCGCTCCTACTATGACCGCCAGCACGTGGCGCTCTTTCTTGAACTGGCGCAAACCCTGCGCACGCAATACCACTTTCCGTGGCTAAGGTCGTACGTCGGCGCTTACTACGGCGCATCAGCCGCATTCACCTTCAAGGAGGGCAAGGAACGCAGCGATTACGAAAAAGCGTTGCCGGCGCTGCAAACCTATTTCAGCCTGATCCGCAACACGGGGAACCGCGACTTCGATGTCTCGCGCACCACCGCGCTCGAACTGGAATGGTGGATCGTGCACCGGCAGCGTGAACGTTATCCGCCCGGCGCGTTGGGCAGCGCGTGTGCTGAAGCTGCCGCATCGCTGTATAGGGTGCCCGCGGGCTCGACACTCGAACACGGCCAGTTGCGCGCGCAAGCGATGCTGCATCGCGACGCCCGTGAAGAAGCGGGCAGCGTCACCGACGCCGATTGGGCAACTATCGAATCGCTACTGCACCGGAGCTACCTGTCGCTTGGCCATGCCGTTTCATCGACAAACGCCATCGCCGGCGCGCGATGAGCGACGCGCCAGCCCGCTCGAGAGGCCACATTGATGCGCCGCTTCATGTGGCTGTCGCGGCGAAACGATTTGCATCGCCTTAGAGGAGCAATGCGTTTGTGCACCTTTAGGCGCCAAACCTTTAGTCGCCAACTTTAAGGGCGGGTCATGACCTCAAGCAAATGACCATCGGGATCGTCGAATTCACTCTCCGGCCATCGTTGTGCAGATAGGTTCGCCGACACGTTGTTTACCGGGATCGGCCCGGTACATAAGCCATCGGTCACGAATACGAGAGAAGACCTGGTCGAATTCGTCTTCACTAGTCAGAAACGGGTAATGCCGCATGGAAATCGCACTGTCGTTGAATAGCCGCTTGCGACTGCGGATTCAACCGGTGGATGCAACACACTTAAGCCTGCGCAAGCAGCAGGAGTGTTGCAGATGAAGCAGAGACGACGGATTTATTACACGGATAGCCAGAAGGCGCTGATGTGGGAGCGCTGGCAGAAGGGCGAATCTCTTCAGAAGATCGCCCAGCTGTTTGATCGAAATCACTCATCGGTACAAGGGATTCTGGCCGAGACGGGCGGCATCCGGCCGGCACCGCGACATCGCTCCCGCCTGGCACTCACGCTGACTGAGCGCGAGGAGATTTCGCGGCCGCTGGTTGCAGGCCGGTCGATACGTTCGATTGCGGTGCAACTCGAACGAGCTCCTTCGACCATCGGCCGGGAGATTGCGCGTAACGGCGGGCAGGAAGGCTACCGTGCGAGCCAGGCCGACCAGCTCGCCTGGGATCGGGGACGGCGCCCGAAAGTCTGTAGACTGGTGGAGAACCGGGCGCTGGCAAACATCGTGGCAGGCAGGCTCAAGGTGCAATGGTCGCCGCAGCAGATTGCCGGGTGGCTGAAGCGCACATACCCGGCCAACGAGGACTTCCAGGTGTCGCACGAGACCATCATCGCAGCCTCTTCGTCTAGGCCCGTGGTGCGCTCAAGAAGGAGTTGCTAGAGCATTTGCGGCGCACCCGGGCCATGCGCCGCTCGCGCCATCACACGCAAAAGACGGAAGATCACGGCAGGATTCACGATACGGTATCGATCAGCGAACGCCCCGCTGCAGTCGAAGACCGCGCCGTTCCCGGTCACTGGGAAGGGGATTTGTTATGCGGCATCGCAAGCAGCCAGATTGCGACTTTCGTCGAGCGCCAGACGCGCTATGTGATGCTGGTGAAGATCGCCAGCAAGGACACCGAGACGGTTATCAACGCGCTGATCAGGCATGCCTGCAAGTTGCCGCAGGAACTCTATAAATCGCTAACCTGGGATCGGGGTACTGAGATGACGGACCATAGACGCTTTACAGTGGCCACGGACGTTAAAGTCTATTTCTGTGATCCGCAGCATCCATGGCAGCGCGGGTCGAATGAGAATACGAACGGACTGCTGAGACAGTATTTCCCTAAGGGAACTGACCTTTCAGTGTATTCACAGGCCAAACTCAATGCCGTCGCGCGGCGACTGAATGAGCGTCCAAGAAAGACCCTGAACTACGAGACGCCCGCCGAACGATTTCACCAATCTGTTGCATCCACCGGTTGAATCCGCAACCCACAACTGCCATTGGCGGCGACACCACGTCAACGGCCGCTTCCGAGTTTCAACGGTCATCCGTAACTCGGCAGCGGCCGGCACGTTCGGCCTGAGCCGACGTTCGCGGTCAACCGATTGCGGCCGGCGCGAGCGTCCGCTTAAGGTTTTCTGTCACGATCAGGACAAAGGACAATCGACGTCAATGCGTTCAGCGCCAGTCCTTCGCGAACGAGGCCCGCTCCCACAACATCCAGGCCAGGATGTGGCTGTTGCGAACGGCGCTCGGGTCGGCTCAGAGCGGTTGTCCAGATAATCGGCTACACGTCTGGGCACACCGGGGTGAACCGGTCCGCTATGCGATTTTCACGTCACACGGACGCAATAGTGCTAGGGAACGACCCAACTGCCTTGCGGCGAAACCGCATCGGACGTACTCCCGGAAAGCTTGATGAAATAGCCACCTTTTGACGCGAAGCGCTGCGTTGGCGCGAGGCTCAAGCGAGGGAAATAACCGTTCACCAGCCGTCGGCTCAGCATATTTTCGAGCTGTTCGACCAGATAGTCGCGATGAAACAGATCGAGCATGCCGGACAACGTATCCGCCAGTATCTGGCATGCCAGGTACGTGTTTGCTTCCACGCGTTCATCCAGTATCGGTACGTGCCGTATATTGAACCAGGCGAGCGGAAAATTCATCGCGACCCGTCTCAGCACAGGAAGATCGAACGGATAGGTGACTAACGCCGATTCGCGCCAGGCCGATGGTAGCGGCGCATGCTCAAGGCGACCCATCAATCCGGACACGTAGACGGTAGCCCTGGGCGCAGAGGAGGGTAATGTAGCAAGTGCGCCCGGCCGCAGCCACAGGATCAGCACATCGTCCTCTTTGATTCCAGTCAATGCCCGGTTGATCGCGCCTGGCGCGGCGTCGCTGTCGAGTGGCAGGTCGAGCGGCGGCGGTTTACCGGCTGCCGCAAGTTGGGCCGCAAGATGCGCGGCCGCCTCTTCGCCAACATCGCCTCGCTGAAAGACTTGAACCACCCTTCGGTCGGCGGACGATTTCCCGTGCGCCAGTGCCGCGCTCTGCGGGAGCGCCAGACGCGCCGAGATCAGCTCGGCCTCAAGCAGGACACCCTTGGAAAAGTAGACGTTGTAGAAGTCGTGCTCGGCGATGACGGGGACGTCGACGTTCGGAAACAGACAGGGCAGTGCCTCGGATTCGCAGAATCGATGCACTGGCGCCCATGTGTTGCCGCCGATGCCTGAGATGACGGCGAACACCGGCTCGGTGGCGAGATGCTCATGGAGCTGACGCTCCCATGTCTCCGGTGGTCCACTCAGTTCCCACACGTGAAGCTGCCAGCGACGCTTCACCCGGTAGAACACGTTGCGGTCGCTTTGCATCGGCTTGACGCCGCCTCGCAGAAATTCGTTCTGGTCGGAAAAAAACTGTCGAATTACCGCTAGCATTCCGTCGCGGCTCGTGCGGTCCGAATCCGGAGTGGTAATCGTAGCGAAGTGAAGCGTGTCCTCAGTGACGCCGGGCGAAAGGGTGCTCGACAGTCCGCGCAGATAGTCGATCAACTGGGTCATCGTGTTGTCGTCGATATCGAAGCGCGGCATCAATTCATTGAGGGGGCGGCCGTCCCGGCCCGTCCCATGACGGATGGCTTCCGCCAGCGTCTGATCGATGTACGGCTGGCGTTTGAGATTGACGTATCCCGGCATGTACCGGTAGTCCATATCGTCGTTCGCACTGCTTGCTGGGCGGAACAGATAGTGTCCGGTGATGGGCGGGACGATGATTTGCCCTTCCGCGGTGCCGAAACCGCTGCGACGATGGCAATTGACGCACGCTGCATCGGCGCCTTTGACTGATGCGCCTGCGAGGCGCTGTCCGACAAGCGGGGCGCCCGACGGCAGGATGCCGTTGCGATACAGCGCCTCAGCGCTCGATGCGTCCGCTGCAAATGCAAGGCGGCTTATCAGCAGGAACGCGAGCACGCCTGAAGTCAGGAATCTCATATTGGCGCCCTTAAGTGGGCTCCTAAGAGGCCTAGGAAGGGGGACACTAAGCGGATCATTTTTACGCGCCTCCGCGCAAGACTAAATCGGCCCGCTTTTTCGGGGTTCCTCGAACTGGCCGATAACCCCGCTGCGCAGGAGCTGTCGGGTCTGCAGCGGCGTACTGGCTGGCCAGAATGATGATCCAGATTGGGTGATTTTCAATCTGGGTGTTTTCCCCATTTTGAAATCACCCGATTCCACGCATCGATCGCTTATTCGCATTTTTCGAATCGGGTCGCGCATGCACCGAGGCGGACATCTCCTACTGTGTTTTGCGGGTCTCTCTCCAATGACGCGTGCTTTCATTTCCAAGACACTAGCCTGGCAGTTTGATTTCAGGAATAACAGCTCGTAGACAGCATCATCCACCGCATGGCGACTTTCGAAGGTCGTGCGCAGATGTAGACATGTCGAACGTAAGCTGAACATATCGCCGCTCGTGCATACCCGAGCAGGCGGGCCAAGCGTGGATATCTGAAGGATCGGGGCTGGATGCCGGCGTATGTTGCGCAGGCAGTTCGTCAGTTCGCGGAGGGATCTATGTTTGGTACTCGCTTGTTTCGTATCGTGCTGCCCGCGTTTTTCTTTCTCGTCGTCTCGATACCGGCGTTCGCGCAGTCATTCCGCGTGCAGTGTCCGAACGGCACCACGCTGCACAAATCGCTCGACGGCAAAGTCGACTCGATGGTGCAGGGCGACCCGGCACGACCCACCGCAGCGAACGCGAATCCCCAGATCAAATGCCAGCACATCTCGGGCGGCGACGGTTACGCAACGATGGCCGATGGTCAGCAAATCTATCTGTTTGCGTTCGGCCCGCTCTCGGGCCTTGCGGATATTTCGATGGGTCTGCCGGGCACCCAGCCTGCGTCGGTATTCAACAGCACGTTCGTAGGCGCGACTTTCCCGGGCGACGGCATTGCGCCCAATAACGCTGCCATCAAGGAGCCCGCCTTGATGATGAACAATGGCGTGCTCGCGGGCCAGGCGCCTGCGCCTACGATGGCGCTAGACGAGGACGACGAGTTTTACCTCACGCTATCGAACGTCGGCATGATCATGCGCCCGGACCTGTTCGAGCAGCACACCGTGCATTTCCACGGCTATCCAAATGCGTCGTCTTTCTTTGACGGCGTACCCGATGCATCGGTGGCCATCAATATTGCGGGCAGCTTCACCTACTATTACACCGCACCCGACGCAGGAACTTATTTCTGGCATTGCCATATCACGCCGCCTGAGCATCTGCAAATGGGCATGGAAGGCCAACTCTACGTGCGTCCCCGTCAGAACCGCCTGAAGCCGGGCGCGAATCTCTATACCGCGTTACACGACTATGAATACCCGATGCAGCCGATCAGCACTGCGTCGAATGCGCACTATCTTAATGCATCGTTCCCGCCTGAAGACTGCCGGAAAGACGTTCTGTGTTCAACGCCGCTGCCGCGCAAGGATACGGGTGCAGTGCAGGCTCCGGGCGCGCTGTACGCCTATAACGACGGCGACGGTTCGACTCGCTACGATGTCGAGTATCCGATCCAGATGATGGGCTTTGATCCGAACTTCCACTTCATTGGCATGACCTTCAATCCCGAACCGTTTGCGGATATGAAGGACAAGTATTTCTTGCTGAGCGGTCGCAGCTATCCGGATACGATCGGCGTGCCAGGTTATGCGCAACTGCCAACCACTGCGACGAACCCGACCGCAAGCGGGGCTATTACGACACTCGATTCAGATGGCGTATCGCGCGTGTCGCAACCGATGCCGACCCTCATCACAATCAACAAGACCGCGGGACAGACGCGTGCGTTGCTGCGTGTGTCCAACCTGAGCGTCACCGAATATCACACGCTTGCGATCGAAGGCGTGCCGATGCTCGTCATCGGCTTTCATGCGCGCCTGTTACGCGACATGGCCGGCGCAAACATGTACTACACGACGAACTCGCTGACCATAGGCGGCGGCGAATCCGCCGACGTGATCCTCGACGTGACGAACATTCCACAGGGTACGTACTTCCTCTACACCACACAGCTCGATCACCTGTCGAACGACGCCGAGAATTTCGGCGGAATGATGACTGAGATCCGGGTCTTATAGGAGCGGCCCGTCATGTACTCATTCAAGACCTGCGGTGGGGTCGTCGTCCGGTCGATGTCGATGCTGCTGATTCTGGCTGTCGTCACTAGCATGTGTTGCGGACTGGCGCGCGCGGCTGTGCCGGGAATCACGGGTGGCGCAAAAAACCCGACATTCAATCTGGTCGCGAGCGCTGGGTCGACTTCGCAGCCGGATGGCGCATCGATCTATACGTGGGGCTTCGGCTGCGGCAAGGCCGGAAGCGCGGTTGGGCTGATCGCTGCCGCGGCGCCCGTAGGTTACGCGCCCGCGGCGCTGACTGCCATCAGCACGTGTGCGGTCATGCAGTTGCCCGGTCCCACGCTGATTGTCACTGAAGGCGACACGGTGACGGTCAACCTCACGAATGAATTGCCGGTGGCCGCGGGTAATACGTCGATCATCTTCCCAGGCTTCAAGGTGTCGACGACCAAGGGCGTAGCAGGTGTTCTTGCGCGCGAGGCTACACGTGGGACCACGGTAACGTATTCGTTCACGGCGACGAAGCCGGGCACGTACGTCTACCACAGCGGCACGCAACCTGAGTTGCAGATCGAGATGGGGCTCTACGGCGTCGTCATCGTCTTGCCGAAGACACCTCCCGCGGTCTGTCAGACGCCAGGCGCGCTTGGATCCCAGGCCGACTACCGGCTCTCCACGGCGGCCTACGACCATCCGCAAACCTGTTACGACCGGGAATATCTGTTCCAGCTCATGGAGATGGACTCAAACATTCACCTCGCGGCGCTCCAGCAGGTGACGGACTGCGATGCGCGAGTCGCTGCCACTCCAACGGCGACGTGCGCGCCGATCGCCGTGCAAACCGAGCCGTACCACCCGAACTATTTTCTGATTAACGGCCGCTCGATGCCGGACGACATGGATGGCCCGTACTCGTCCGCTTATCCGAATCAACCGTACAACGGCAATCCGCACTTGCATCCCGGCGAAACCATGCTGATCCGTGCGGTGGGTCAAGGCCGCATACAGCATCCACTGCACATCCACGGCAATCACGCGCGTGTGCTTGCCCGTGACGGCAACCTTCTGCTGTCCTCAGTCGATCAGCTCAGCCTTGCAGGGCCTCTGATCTTTACGTTCCCGACGGTATCGGGGCAGACCGTCGACGCGCTGTTTCAATGGACCGGCAAGGGGCTGAACTGGGATGTCTATGGGCACACGTATGCCGGTGCGCCAGCAGGACCGAGCACCGCCGGCAATGGCGACCCGGCGCCGTGCTATCCGGACCTCAACGGCTACTACACCAACGCGAGCAATCCGGCCGCGATCCCGGGCGTCACTCCGAACTACGGCGAATGGTGTGCGGATCACAACAAGCCGATCCCGGTTACGCCGCCTGACCCGAATATCGTTGCCAACGGTCTGTGGTATGGCGGGACGCCTTATCTCGGTCTGCAAAGCATTCCGAGCGGAAGTGCACAGTTCATCTCGACTCCGCTTCCGCCGGGTTTTGCAAGCCAGAACCCCAGTGCTGGTTACGCCTTCATGTGGCACTCGCACGACGAGCGCGAGATTACAACCAACGACGTCTTCCCGGGCGGCATGATGATGATGATGATCATCGATCCGCCGGCCGCGAAGATTGACGAGTCGCAGTGACACGAGTGCGCCAAAGGAGTCGTAAGCATGAGATCCCTGATCGATCGACTGACATCGAAGTCAGCGTGTGTGTGCGCCGTGACGATGCTCCTGGCATCGCTCGCGTCCGCGCAAACGGTCACGACGGTCAATCTGACTGCGCAGCGTATGTCGACGACGCTCCCGGACGGAGCGATCGTTCCCATGTGGGGCTTCTGTACGAATGACCCGACGCAGGGTGCGGCACTCGGGGGCGGCACGCTGGACAACGCCAATGTCTGCTCGCGGAAGTCCGCTGGATCGACCACGCCGGTGCCGAATAACGTCTGGGCGCCGGGGCCGACCATTGTGGTGCCGGTCGGCAACAAACTGCGTATCAATCTCACGAACAGTCTGCCTGCCGGAACCCCAACGTCACTGGTGATTCTCGGCCAGATTGGCGGCAGCGCCGGCAAGCCGACACGCGATGCAGCGCCGATTGTCCATCCGGCGGTGACCACGACGACGTGGCCAGCGAACGCGGCGGTGCCCGCTGGCTCGGCAGGATTTGTTCCGCCGCAGCAAGCCGCTCGTGCCCGCGCGTTTGCGCAGGAGGCAGCTCCGGGCGGAACGGTGTCTTACACATGGGATACCAACATCGCAGCGGCGGGTGCGAAAGCAACGTATCTCAAGCCGGGCACGTACCTCTATGAGACGGGCAGCCATCCGTCGATGCAGGCTCCGATGGGTTTGTACGGCGTGCTGGTCGTCACCTATGCGCCGTTGTACGAAGTCGAGGGCGCCGGCACCCAGGAAGCTGAGATCCATCTGTCGAACGACCCTCATGCCGAGGGCAAGGCGTTTCCGGGCGCTTACCGGAACGCTGGGCCAGCGCTCGCTTCGCTCGCCGATGTGCCTTATGACATGGACGCGGTTCTGCTCTTATCGGAGATCGATGCCGTCCAGAATGCGGCGGTGGACGCAGCGGCTGTCGCGGGCACGAGCGAGACGATCCGCTGGAACGACCAGCAATGCGCGCAATCCCAGAAGGCCGCGCCGGTCGTCAACGGAGTCGCGCAAGCGCAAATTCCATGCTACCCCGCTGCGGTCAACTATGCGCCGACCTACTTCCTCGTCAACGGCAAGTCTTATGACCAGTCCAATCCCAGTGGCACCTCCGTGGCGATGCCGGACCTCAAGGGAAGTGACTACAACGCGCTAAGCGGGAATGTGCTGGTGCGGATGGTCAACGCTGGGTTGCGTACTCATGTGCCGTCCGTTGTCGGTCAGCCGTTGCAGCTCATCGCAGAGGACGGCAATGTCGCGCCAGGCATGCCGAAGATGCAGAACGAAGTGAACATGCCAGCGGGTAAGACCATCGATGCGCTGGTTCATCCGGCAAAGAATGCAACATCGTACGTCGACGCGGTATTCGCATTCTTCGACCGCGCCTTGGGTCTGACGACTGCCAATGAGACCGCGGGCGGGTTCGAGGGATACCTGGCCATTGCTAGCGCGACGACTGTCACGGCGGGTCCCGGCACATTTGCGGCGGCGCTGAACCGGACGATCGGCAGCAGTGCGAAGCCGGCGGTCGCGGCGCAGGCGAATCCGGACAATTACACGTTGGCCCCGAACGCCACGACGTTCAGCAACAACGTGTTGAGCAACGACATCGGCGTTTCCAACGTCGTCATCAAGGGCGTGACGCCGGCCGCTGGCGCTACGTCGACCACGATCACGCTGGCCCACGGCACGGTGACGCTTAACACGAACGGCGCCCTCACCTATACGATCATGAGCGCGCCGACCACCAGCCCGAGCAGCGATACGTTCTCCTACTGCGGCAATGCGGGGACCGCTTGCGCGCTCGTCACGCTGGCGTTCGAGGCGACGGGCGCTGCGCCGACCGCGAGCGCACGCGTATACGACAACACGGCGGCAAGCGCCTATCCGAGTCGGGTGTCGTCACTCATCAAAGTGCCGCGCGGCGCCGGTCTGCTGGCAGGCGCTGCCGATCCCGGCAATTTCCCGCTTACCGCGCGACTCTCGGGCACGGCGCCCGCGTGGGTCACAGTGAATTCCGACGGCTCGTTCACTGCCACGCCGTGCTCGGCTGCGCCGGCGACCTGCACGTTCCAGTTTGTCGTCGTCAATTCGCAGGGCACGTCGAGCGCGGCGCAGACGGCCACGGTCGTGTTCCCCGCTGGCAGCGGCTTGCCGGTGAATCTGCTGGATGCGCAGAACGGGATGGCGTTACCGAACGATTACGGCTGGATCATCGAAGAGGACCAGACCTGGCATAACCCGACACCCGGCACGACGCCGCCGGTCGTCAACGGCACACCGCAGCCGAGTCTCGCGACCAGTTTCTTCCGCAGCCACATGCCTGTCGTGGCGGCCGGCTGCACGGGACCGCTGAGCTGTGGTGACGCACAATCGAATGGCGGCACGGTCGCGAACGCGAAACCACGGTCCATGCCGGGAGATGTCGCGCTTGATCCTGCCAAGTGGTATTTCATTTCGATCCTGCCGGGCGATTCAGCGAATCCGTTCATCGCCGGCTATGCCAATGATCCGCTCATCAACCCCGACTGCCTGACGCCGAGTTCGGCGACCGCCAACGACGCAAAATGCGGCCACACCATGAGCGGCATATCGGTCCCGCCACCTGTCAACGGCGCGTATCAGACCGCAACGATCAAGGTTGAGCCCAACCCGCTCAAGCCGGCGCAGCTATCGATCTTTATCTTCGAAGACAGCAATCCGACCAACGGCGATCCCGACGCCAATGAACATGGCCTCGGCGGCTTTGAGATCGTGATCTGGGACGTGGCCGGCCGCAGCGGCGACCCGATCGGCCAGGTGACGTACGATACTTTCAATCAACCGCTGACGAACGCGCTGCTAGGGACGCCAGGCTGTCCAAATGTCTACAGCCCGACCGCGTCGGCCACGCCAACGACTCACCCTAGCTATGCAGGCAAGGATTTGACCGGGGTAGTCATCACCTGCCCGAGTGATCCGAAGGACCCGGCCAATCCGTCCGCGGATTACGCGCTGCAGGGCCAGGCGCTGGTCAAGAATTTGATGCCGGGACGGTTCGACGTGATTGCGCACCCGGGTGCGGCGCGCGAAGGTGCAGGGGAGACCTGGTATCAGGTGTCCACGCTCGAAGGGACGCCCGGACAGGACGCGTTCACGAAATCGGGCGAACCGCCGTACTTCCAGGAGTTCGGGCCGCCAGGATTTCACACGTTCATCGGCTTCGTGAATCCCGCGCACATTGCGCAGCAGAACGTGATCGCAACACATGTGCCGGTGGGCGGGGTGCCGCCCACGAATCCTAACGGCGATACGGAGGGGCCGCCCGTTACCGGGCCGATCCCGCTCGCGACGACGTCAGTGACCGGCCGCATCACGAGCCTCCACATGTCGCGCCCCGTCATGGAAACATTGTGGGATTCCGCCTCGCGTGCGCCGCTTGCATCGACCACCTGTTTCGTCGGCTTGAATCAGCAGGGCGAAACTGGCTTGAATATCGGCTTTGCAGCCTGCGACCCGAACGGCAATTTCAAGCTGAACAATATCCCGGTCGGCAACTATATGCTGGTGGTCTGGGATCAATGGCTCGACCAGATCATTGCGTCCAAAGCGGTGCAGGTCACGGCAAAGCCGACCCCTGACACGAACGGAAATCTCGTTCCGACAGGGCCGGTCTCGATGGGCGATGTTCCGGTATTCAGCTGGTTCACGCGGCTCGAAGCCAGCACGTTCATCGACTCGAACGGCAACGGCGTACGAGACCTCGGCGAAGCGGGCGTTGCCCAGGTGCCGGTGCGAATCCGCTTCCGTGACGGGTCTGTGTCGAATACGTTGCTGACGAATTCCGACGGCAACGCGACCTTCAATGAACTGTTTCCACTATTCAACTGGTACGTCGTCGAATCCGACAGGACGCGTTTTGCCAGCACGGGCGTCAACGTGACGGTCGACGGCGGCGGTCTTGTCGACTGTGTCACGTATAACGCCGCGACCGGACAGGGAACGCTTGGCAGCAGCAACCAGAACAGTACGCAGCCGTGCTCGAAGACGGGCGGAATTCTGAACTCGTCGTATGCATGGACCGATCCTGTCTCGGGCAAGACGTACGGCGCGGTGCCGCCGGGCGTGTCGAACGTAACGAGCCGTGTCGATTCCGGCAAGGTGCTCTATGAGGGGCTGCAAGGCTTCATCAATCAGACCCAGATGATCGACTGGGGCAAGCGACCATTCGCCGTCGGCGAAAACGGCGGTATTCAAGGCATGGTCGTGTATGCGTCGACCCGCGGTTTCGACGACCCGAGCCTCGAGGTTCAGTTCATGTGGGAGCCGGGCGTGCCGCGGGTGCTGATCAATCTGTACCGCGAAACCCCGAATGCCGACGGCACTGTGGGCCTCACGCTCGTCAATTCGACCAGGACGACGAGCTGGGACGATTTTGCGAACGGCACGACGGCAGGCGGCGCCCCGAACATGATCTGTCCGGGGCAGGATCCGGCTGATCCGTTCCTGTCCTACACGCTTGGGACATCGAACCAGTTCAGGTGTTACGACGGCTTCCACTTGTGGAATCAGGTGCAGCCTGCTGTGTACGACGGCGCCTACACGTTCACGACCGATTCGGCCGGCCACGCGCTCACGCCGGGCAAGTACGTTGTGGAAATGATTGCGCCGCCGGGTTACGAGGTCGTCAAGGAGGAGGACAAGAACATCCTGATCGGCGACGCATGGGTGGCGCCGGCCGCACAGCAGTTCGCCTCGCTGTCGAATGTCTTCATCATCCCCGACCAGGCGCAGGTGGCCGCGTATTACAACCCGGGCAACCCCAACAACCCGACGACAACCCTCGGGTTCAAAGGCGCGAAGCAGCAGTTTCCAGCTTGCGTCGGCACGAAGCATACCGTTCCCGATTTCATGAGTCTCTTCCCGAACTCGGGCCAGGTAGCGCCGTTTGCTGGCGCGACCAAGGCGCTGTGCGACCGCAAGGAAGTCACGCTGAGCGACCAGATGTCGGCGCCCGCGAACTTCTTCGTGTTTAGCAATACGCCTGTCGCGTCGCACTATACGGGGCTCATCCTTGACGACGCCGCCAGCGAGATCAACGCCGCATCACCGGACTTCGGCGAGAAGTTTGCCGCGTCTTACGCACCGGTGTCGATTCGCGACATGAACGGCGTGGAAATCTCGCGCACCTACTCGGACCAGTGGGGCACCTACAACGGCATGACGCCGTCCACCTGGCAGGTGAATGTGCCGAATCCGGCGGGTTACTCGCCGAACATGCTCGTCACCTGCATGAACGATCCCGGTCCGGTGCTGGATGCGCGTCCGGGTTCGGCGACTTACGGCCAGATGATTACTGACCCGCTCTTCAATCCGTCGTTCAGCAACTTTTGCTATACCAATCCGTTCATGCCGGGCGCGACGGTGTATCTCGATACGCCGGTTCTGCCCGTCGCGGCGTTCGCGGACGGCTACAGCCCGCCGGATTGCGATTACCCCGATAGCACGCCTGGGATCAAGCGGGCGGACGGCGATAAAGTGGGTCCGTGGGTGGCGGCAGCCGATGGCACACATACCTTGCGTATCACCGCGCTGGGCGATGTCGATGTGCCGAACCCGGTGTACCAGGGTCCGAGCGCGACCGCCGCGCCGTTCAACCAGCGCACGATCAAGCGCCACTACGGCTTTGGCGCCACGGCGGGCACGGTAAGTGTGAACGGCGTGCCGCTCACTAACGTGTCGTGGTCGGACGGTCTCATTACCGGGACCGTTGCCAGCGGCACGACCACGGGTGAACTCACCATCACGAATGCCACCGGCACGAATAGCGTGGATGCCGTGACAGTCGACATCGGCGGCGCGGCGCCGGTCGTGGTCAGCCCGGCTGCGGCCCCCACTGGGAGCGGTCATGCCGCAGGGTTCCCGCATCCTATCCAGGATGCGATCGACGCCGCGAAGCCTGGCGACCTGATCATCGTCGATGCGGGCGTCTATCCTGAACTCGTCATCATGTGGAAGCCGGTCAGGCTGCAGGGTGTCGGCGCGGCTTCCGTCACGATCAACGCGGCCAAGTATCCGACGCAGAAACTCGACGACTGGCGGCCGCGCATCAATCAGCTGTTCGGCCTCAACCCGACTGCGCCGAGCAGCAGTGGAGGGACCGCCGACACAGGCGGCGCGGGCGAACTGGTGACCAATCCGCAGGTTGATCCGTTGCCGACGCAAGCGCCGATTACCGGAGGTGTCATTCTTCTCGAGCCGACCATCCTCGCAACGGAGGAGGGCGCGGGCATAACGGTGCTTGCCAAGGGCGTCGGGCTCGATGGTGTGACGCCGCTGACGGCTAGCGACTGCAGTGCCAATCCAGCTTCTCCGATGAATGCGGCAAGCAGCTATTTCAAGGTGACGTCGTATAACAACGGCGTCCCGAGCGCGACCACCTTGACGCCGACTGGCTGGAAGATGTCCGACTCGAACTTCCTGTGTGCCCCTTCGCGCATCGACGGGTTGAGCATTACTGGCAGCGATGCGGGTGGCGGGATCTATGTCAACGGCTGGGCGCATAAACTCGAGATTGCCAACAACCGAATTTTCAGCAACGCCAGCGCGATGCACGGCGGCGTGCGGATCGGTAGCCCGTTTGAAGAGGAAACACCACCGGCGGACGGCTATGGATACGACAACAACGTCCGCATCCATCACAACTCGATCACGAGGAACGGCACGGTTGAGGCGACGCCCGGTGCGGGCAGCGTGAACGTAACCGGCTCCGGCGCAGGAGTGTCGATCTGCACGGGTACCGACAATTACGCGATCAACTACAACTTCATCTGTGGCAACTACAGCAACGGCAATGGTGGGGGCATTGGCGCGATCGGTGTCAACATGAACGGGACGATTGCGCACAACAAGATCCTGTTCAACCAGAGCTGGCAGCAGACGTCGGCCGTGCACGGTGGCGGTATCGACATCGAAGGCGATCTGACATCTGCCACCACGCTGTCGAACGGGACGGGCAACATCACGATCGACTCGAACCTGATTGTCGGAAACTTTGCGCAGGGCGGGCACGGCGGTGGTATCCGCCTGCAACAGGTGAACGGCAACGACGTTGTGACGAACCCGCGGAATCCGGCGAAATGGTACCGTGCCACGGTCACCAACAACATTATTGCCAACAACGTTGCGGGCTGGTCCGGCGGCGGCATCTCTCTCGTCGATGTGTTGAATGCGGCGATCCATGAGAATACGATCGCCAGCAACGACAGCGCGGCGATTGTCGGGTCGCTGTTCGGCACCGGTGGGCGTGGGCCGACCACGGCGTACCCGAGCCCGGCTGGCATCAGTACCGAGCTGACTTCATCTGCGTTGCTCGCAGCCTTGCCGGCAACCGCGTCGGCTGGCGTACCGGTCACGGCGACCAAGGCGCATAACAGCTACTCGAACCCGGTACTGTTTAACGACGTCATCTGGCATAACCGGTCGTTCTTCGTCGACGCCAGCACGGGCGCGGCCAAAGTCTGCTCGAGCAACAACGTTGCCGATGCGGGGCAGAGCTGCACCGTGTTGCCTGTGTCTCCCGCTGCGGGCGCCTGTACCGGGTCCCCCGCCTATTGGGATATCGGCACGGTTGGCGACAGTTCGGCCACTGCGTCCAGCTTCCGGCTGACCGATATCAACAATTCGGTGGTGTCACCCGGCGGTTCCGTGTACGACAGCACGACGGGTGCTGGCGTCTCGACCAACGATCCGGGCCTCACGAAGATTTATTGCAATGGCCCGCGCGCCAACCCGGCCTTCAAGTTCGAACCCGGCCAGCCGTTCCTGCCGCCGTTCAGCCTCGCTGCGGGCGTGACGCTGGATGAGGCGGGCAACTTCGTCGACCTCAAATACGGTCCGCTGTCGCTGTCCGATCCGCTGCAACCTGGCTATGTCGCGTATGGCGACTACCACGTGACGGGTACAGGATCTGCGTACAACAACGGGGTGCTCGCCGACCCGCAGAGTCTTGTCGCTGCCACAAGGTTTGACTTTGGCGGCGCGGCACGTCCGGCGGTGGGGCGCGTGTCAGGAGTCGACATCGGCGCCACGCAAGTGACTGTTCCAGGGGCGCTCGCGTTGACGCCGCAGTCGATGCTCGCTGCCGTCGCCAGGCAGGTGAAGGCGCTAACCGGGGCGACGATGCCGCTAACCGGGGTGACTATGCCGCAGTTAGCCATTCCGGGCATCACTCTGCCGGGGGCTCCATGATGCGTCCAGGCTTGCGCGCATTGGCCGGGGTGTGCGTCTTGCTGGTACTGGCAGGGCAGGGCGCATGCGTCAGCCCCGCCACTACCAGCGCGGTGGATCCCCGCGATGCGGCGCACGCGTGGCGGGTCCGCCGGGCGCCTTATTTCGACAGCAACTGGGGCGTCGATATTGTTGGCGTGAAACTGGTGTCCTCGGGCTGGATGCTGCAGTTCAAGTATCGCGTGACCGATCCGGACAAAGCCAAGGCGCTGCTCGACAGTCATGCGAAACCGTATCTTATCGATGAAGCAAGCGGTGCCAAGCTGGCTGTTCCAGCGCTCGAAAACACCGGTGAGTTGCGGCAGACCGCGGTGCCGGAGCAAGGTCGGACGTACTACATGATTTTTGGAAATGCCAATCAGATTGTGAAGCGTGGAAATCGAATAAACATTGAGATTGGCCAGTTCGTCGCGGACGACCTGATCGTCGAATAGTCTGACCTGGCTCTTTGCAGATGAGGTTCAAATGATGAAGCACGCAGACCTGAATTTTCGTGGCGCGAGCCTCATGCTCGTCGCCGGCATTGCGCTCGCCCTGTTGGCTCCGGCGCCGAGCATGGCCGAGACAGCCACCATGAGCGCCGCACAGGTGGTGGCAAAAAATGTCGCCGCGCGTGGCGGTCTTGAAGCGTGGCGTGCGGTGCATGCCGTGTCTTTCGCCGGCAAGATGGATGTGGGGCGTACTCACCCTGAGCCGCAAGGAACAGTCGACAACCCGCCCAGTTCGTCGCCCAAGCGTCACATGTTCGAAAAGGCCATGACCAGCAAGGGCGGCGCGATGGAGGGCACCGTGATTGCATTACCCTACCGTATCGAGATGAAGCGGCCGCGCAAGGTGCGCCTTGAAGTCGACTTTGCTGGAAAGACCGCGGTGCAGGTGTACGACGGCACTGCAGGGTGGTACTCGCGTCCGTATCTCGGCTATTCAACCGTGCAACCGTTCAACCCCACCGAATTGAAGCTCGCCGCCGACCAGCAGGATCTCGATGGCCTGCTGATCGACGCTGCCGCCAAAGGCAGCCAGATTGCGATGGAAGGCGTCGAACCCGTAGATGGGCGCCGTGCGTACAAGCTGAAGGTCACCCTGCAAAACGGCGACGTCCGCCACGTTTGGGTGGACGCAGGGAATTTTCTTGATGTCAAGGTCGATGGTACCCGGCAGGTCGGTACGCGCACGCGGACGATGGTCACGACGCTGCGCGACTACCGCAAGGTCAACGGTGTGATGATCCCGTTCGTGATGGAGACGGCGGGTGAGGGCATGAGGCAGCCGGAACGAATTGTGATCGAGCAGGCGACAGTTAATCCGGATCTGCCCGACACTCGCTTTGCTAAACCGCAGTTGAACTGAAATGACTTTGATGGCGACGTCCGGGTTTGCTAAAGCTTTCGTGGTGTTCTGACGGACAGGATGGATTGCAGTTCTATTACACGGCCTCCGGTCCGAGGCTTCGCTTGTAAGCGGCCGCTCGTGCGCACGGGACACGACGGTTGCGGATGACCGTAATGGCCGATGAAGGAGCGTTCGCCTTTGACAATCGAATGGCCGATTACGGGGCGGAGCCGACCCCTGAATGTCCGACCGACGACGCATGTGAGCGGCGGTTTATGGCCGGCTGCTGTCTCATGCAATGAGCATACGCAACCGAATCTCGCAAGGCTACGGTCGACTCAACCCGATCCATTACGGCCAGTCAGTCCCCCCCGAAGCAGCCGTTCAACGTTTCGCATGAGTCGCGTGCGCCGGCTTGTTGGCGACTCGCCGCTCGATGAAGAAGAAAACAGATTGCCGTACGTGAAATCGAGCGGCGTGGTGCTGCTTGTTCCCGGAGACGCCGCCGGGTTCAAGACAAGCCATCCGCAGCCCATTGCGAGATCGCCGAATTCCCAATCCGCTCTCTCCATGGGCGATGAGAATTCGCTGGCGAACGAGGTTGACCTTGCGAAGCTCCGCCTGCGCGACGTCTGCCATGGCGAAAGGGTGTCACCGTCCGAACTCGCCAGGCCTCATGGCCACCCGCACACCATACATGGACGTTAGCTCACGCTCCGCTATTCTTAATAGACGGACCGGTGGGTCCGTTGAATGCATGTCAGGCGGCATGAGTGCCAGAGGCCAACGTCTGGCTTCAGGGCGACAAGTTGAAAGGAGAATTGAATTATGAAGATGCTACTTACGGTCGAGATCCCTCATGAACCCTTCAACTCCCTCGTCAGAGGCGGGAAGGCGGGTGAGATTATTGGGCGTATCTTGGAAACTATCAAGCCGGAGGCGGTGTACTTTACTGAGCAAGACGGAATGCGATGTGGGATCTTCCTGATCAATGTAGAAGATTCATACGACGTTCCCGCTTTTGCGGAGCCCTTTTTTCTCAACTTCCGGGCCAACTGCAAGTTCCGCATTGTGATGAGCCCGGAGGATCTGCAAAAGGCCGGTCTGGACGAACTCGGCAAGAAGTGGGCGTGAGGAGCGGTCGGTGCGTGCGTCCCAATCCGCCCGCTGAACTCACGCGCTGCCAGTCGAAAGGCAAAGTTACTTCAGGTGAATGAGGACTGATCCCTCCGATATCTCCGGCGCGCCCACGCCCGTGCTTTCGGCGTTTTTCGCGATCCAGTCCTTCGCCTTTTGCACGCTTTCATCAATGCCTGCCTTGTCCTGGCAAACAGTCACCGAGAATCCGCCATCGCCGCTGCGTGCGAGGGTGTAGCCGACAAAGCTTTTGACCGAACGCATCAGCTCCTCGACGTCAGCCGTGCGCTTCTCCAGCAGATCGAACAACTCCTTTGCGCCCTTTCCGGAAAATCTCCTTATAACAGTTTGCATGATTGCATCCTCCTGTTTGATGGACCAGCGAGACGAGCATGCCGCACGAACAATGTGTGCAGCATGCAACTGCTCTTTCCGACAGCGTGTAGTGCGTGGAAGTAATTGAGAAGGCCACGCACCTGATTTCCGCGACCCATACCAAGTGTAGTCGCTGTGCCTTCGTAGTAAACCTGGGAGGCGGTGCAAAATCCTGGTGCCTTCAGCCAATGTCCGCAATGGGCCCGGTTTCAGTCCGACGAGCAATACCGCCATCGCACCGCACAAGTGAAATTCAACCATAGCATCCGGTACCCCATTTTTTGGCCGAAAGCGGTGCGGTTTTTTCCATCTTTCCCAGTATCGCTGTTGATCGGACGGCGGTATCGTTGCTTCACCTACCGCGTCCCTGACGCATCGATCCGCCGGCCTGCCCGGCAACCAGCTGTTAAACCCCATCGGGAACCGCTCCCGATCGGGAGCAGGTTCCCTCTCCGGAGAACCTGCATGCAACAGCCTACGATTCCCCTGAAGCACATCAAGCTCGGCCGCAACCCGCGCACCTATTTCGATCCCGCCAAAATGGCGGAAATGATCGAGTCCGTGCGTGTTCAGGGCGTGCTGCAGCCGATCATCGTCCGGCCTCTCGAAGGCGATGAATATGAAGTCGTCGCCGGCGGCCGCCGCTATCGCGCCGCGATGGAGGCGTACGGCGAGGAATACGCGATGCCGGTCGTCGTGAAGGAACTGGATGAGATCGAGGCGCGATCCACTGCGCTCGTCGAAAACATCCAGCGTGCCGACATGGCGCCGTCTGAAGAAGCCATCGCTGCTGCTGAGTATGTCGGCCTGAACAAGGGCGATCGGGATGAGGCTGCCCGGCTCCTGGGCTGGTCTCGACAGACGCTCGACAAGCGCCTGGCGCTCATGAACTGCAGCACTTCGGTCCTCGAAGCCCTCAACACCCGCCAGATCCAGCTGGGTCATGCGGAGCTGCTCGCGGCCCTCTCGAAAGAGAATCAGGACCGCGTGCTGCCGGTGATCGTCGCTGAAAAGCGTTCGGTCCCGGACGTGAAGAAACTGATCGAGAGCGCAGCATGCTCGCTCGCGACAGCCATCTTCGACAAGACTGATTGCGCGGCGTGTCCGCACAATTCGTCGACCCAGTCGGAGATGTTCGGCGAGTCGATTGCAACAGGTAACTGCACCAATCGGACCTGTTTCAACGAGAAAACTGAGATCGCTCTGGAAGCAACGGCTACCGCGCTCCGTGAGGACGTGCCGGTCGTTCGCATCGTGCGCGCGGGTGACAACCACACGCGTATCCAGCTTGCAATCGACGGCCCGTCAGGCGTCGGTCTCGAACAGGCCAAGGCGTGCCACGGCTGCCAGAACTATGGCGCGGCGGTAAGCGGCCTTCCCGATTCGTTGGGAAAGGTCTATCGCGGCCAGTGTTTCGACACCGTGTGCAACATGAAAAAGGTTGCCGCCCGCATCGCTCTCGAAAAGGCGGCGAACGCCCCGGCGAAAGCCGCCGATGCTGGCCAGCCCGCTTCGAAGACTGGCGACAAGCCATCCTCGAAAGCAGCAGGCAAGCCTGCGGAGACGGTAGCTACCGTCGTCGCAGAATCAGACCGGGTGAAGGCGTTTCGCGTCGCTTTGTGGCGCAAGGCCCTTCGCAAGGACATCGGCGGCAATCACGATCTCGCGCGTCAGTACCTGATCGCGATCGTGCTGGCAGGGCATGCGCGGCAGATCAACGAGTCGACGTTCCGCACGATGTGGGAACGCCTGACCGATGAAAAGCCGCCTGTGACCGATGTAGCGAAAGCCGCGGCTGCCGTGTCTCTGACGAGCGGCGAGGTGCAGTCGAACTTGATGCTCGCGATGCTGTTCTCCGCGATCGAAGGGATCGACGTGTCGTACCTGACGCAACTCTGCAAGTTCCACAAGCTCGAGCTGACGAAGCACTGGAAGCTCAGTGTGGATTTTCTCGAACTGATCACGAAGTCGGAAATGATGGTGATCGCCGACGAGCTGGGCCTGCGGGCCGCGCTTGGCGATAACTTTAAGAAGGTGTTCAGTAAATCGAAGCCGGAAGTGATCGAAGCGCTTCTCAAGGTCGACGGATTCGACTACGAGGGCAAGGTTCCGAAGGTTCTCAAATTCTGATGTACGGCGAGGCTTCGACCCTGTCGCTTTCCATTTTTGCGCCGCCACCGTGCGGCGCTTTTCATTTTTTCGAGGAGTTTCCATGTTCCAGGCTATTGAGGCGCTTGTCCGCTCAACCGGCAAGATCGTCCTGTCACTCGCGATGGACGGCGACAAGATGATGGTCTTCCTGACGCCGCAAGGCGACACGAAAGACGCCGTCCTGCGTCAGCCGCTGATCCTGAGCGCCACGCCCGCCGAACTGGACGAAGGCTTTGCAGCCGCCGTTCAGTCCTATTCCACTGCGCACAAGTCGCTCGACGAACAGGTTGCCGCTACAACGGCGATCCTGCAGTCGGCGGAAAAGTCGCAGGCTGGAAAGGCACAGAAGGCGCTGGCCAAAGGTTCGAAGTCGGCTCCGGCGCCATCGGCATCACCGGAGTCTTCGGATGAGGACCAGGACGAAGACGAAAGCGCCGACGGTGTGACATCACAGTCACCAGAGGCCGCTGCACCTGCAGCTGCTCCGGCGCAGTCGGGCACTGACCTTATCCAGCTTCTTCTCTGAGGTGATCCATGACTATCAGCATCGCAGCGGTCAACGAAGGGACGGCTGCCGCTCAACGCGTCGACCAACGTCGCAAGGGGCTTCTGCAGGTGATCGCAGGTCACGAAGCGACACTCGGCCAGCGCGACGCAATTCTTGGCGCCGCGACGTTGCGTGATGACGCGCAGCTACGGATCGGTCGCGAGGAATCGCGGATCGCACCGTTGCAGGCTGTCATCGCTGAGCTCGAAGCGAAGCAGCTTTCGCTCACTTCTGCGACTTCGAGCCTGAAAGGTCTGGAGTCGGAGGGTGTGTCGAAATCGGCATTGCTCAAGACCCTGCAACAGCAGGCATCAGTGGTCGACGCAGTTCCTTGCGCCGGCGATGAAATGCATGCTCGTTGTCCGCTTCTCGCTCAGGCACGTGAGGCATCGGCGAAGGCGGCTGAACAGCGTGTTTCGATCGAGACGCTTCGTGCGAACTTCCGCAAGTTTCGCGAGCAGGCCGATCAGTTGACGCCGCAGGTTCAGCAACTTGCGGCACGGCGAACCGAAATGCAAGCCATCAACGACGCGTTGGCGGCCGCGCGAAAGGATCTCGACAAGGCAACGAACCTCGCGGCCCGGAAACCACTGCTCGATGCAGCGACGGAAGGTGTCGCCACGGCGCGGGCAGATCTCGGAACCCTCGAAGTAGAGGAGACTGAAGGTCGAACCCGTCGTGAAGCCGAGACAGCCCGACTCACGGGTCTGTTGCGTGAAGTCGAGGCCGAAGCATCGAGGCTGGCCGCAGTCGATGTCACCGCAGCAATAGGGGACATCGACCGGCAATTGACGGCGAACCGAGAGGCAATCGTACGACTTGAAGCACAGATCGAATCACTGATCCGTTCTCAGGCCACGCGTGAAGCCGAACGTGACGCGATCACGAAAGAGTTGACCGGCTTCGACGCAACGCAGTCTCGCGCCGACCGTATCTCTGACGAGATCGCTCGCTGGAAACTGCTGGCAAAAGGGCTGGGCAATGAAGGAGTGATTGCCCTGACCATCGACGATGCCGGCCCGGCACTGACGCAGACGGTCAACGACCTGTTGCTTGCATGCTACGGGATGCGCTTCACGGTCGAGATTCAGACGCAACGTGAACTGGCTAACGGCGATCTGCGCGAGGGTTTCGAAATCCTCGTTCACGACGCTGAACACGACAGCACCAAGTCAGTCACGGTGATGTCGGGTGGCCAGAAGGTCTGGATCAACGAGTGTCTGACGCGAGGCATCGCGTTGTACCTCGCGCGCAATGCTGGCCAGCCGTATCAGACGCTGTTCAGTGACGAGTCCGATGGTCCGCTCGATCCGAAGCGAAAGCTTCAGTTCATGCGGATGAAGCGTGAGGTATTGCGCCAGGGTGGGTACGAGCGGGAGTTCTTCATCTCGCAGACACCTGACCTGATTTCGGAAGCCGATGCAGTGATCGACGTCGAAGCGCTCGCAGCCTGAGCGTCAGGCGTCCTTGGCTATCGCGTGTGAACCGCCCCTACGGGGGCGGTCCTCGCCTGAATCAGTTTCTCCTCATCGTTGCGCCTTTCGGGGCGCTCAACCTTTTTCCAATTCAAAACCATGTCCAACTTTCTCATGCTGCTGATTGCTGCGGCCGGTACTTCTTCGCTTTGCGCTTGCTCGACCCAGACCCAGGTGGCTGAGCCGCCGCACAGAGCGACGATTGTTGTCCACGAGCCCAAACGGGAAGAGGGCGACTTCGTTCTCTGCGACGACGGTCGCGTCATCGTGTTTCCGGCGTCGCATCCGAAAACCTGTACCTGAATTTCTTGCTCACTCGCAGTGGCCCCGACGTCGAAAGAAGCGGGGCTTTGGCGGTAAACATTCGTGGAGGCTTTTTTATGAATAAACAGATCATCGCGGCGACAGTCGCCGCCTGTCTCGTCGCAGCGGGTTGCCTGCTGTTGACGCAGCCGGCAGCGGCCGCCCAATCGGCGAACGTCGAAGTGGCGTTCTCACCTGATGGTGGCGCTGAACGGCTGGTGCTGCATACGGTTGAGGGCGCGCAGCACTCGATCCGTGTCATGGCGTACGCGTTCACCGCTCCGGCGGTGGTGCGTGCGCTGATTCTCGCGAAGCGGCGTGGTGTTGATGTTGCGGTAACGGTCGACTATCGCAGCAACATTGAAGACGACCGTTCTGGTCGTGCGCGCGCTGCTCTAGCGTCGCTGGTCTATGCCGGCATACCGGTTCGGACCGTAAGGGTCTACGCCTTGCAGCACTCAAAATTCCTGGTGGCTGATCAGAACATCGTGGAGACCGGGAGCTACAACTATACCCAGCAGGCGGCTCGCTACAATTCGGAGAACGCTTTGGTGATGAGTGGTAACGCGGCAATCGCTGCCGCCTATCTTTCAAACTGGAACACGGTAACGGCACAAGGGCAGTCGTACCCCGCGCCGTGAAATTCGAGATGGGCCCAAAACGGCTCCATCGAAATCGTGAATCATCTTCCTTCTGCGGGCGAGTGAATAACGTCTCCCATCGCGCACCACACCCGGCGAACCGCCCGTCGCTCTGGTCAAACTATTCAGCCGTCTCGACGGCGCGTTTTTATTTGAGGTATCGATGAACACTTCTCGAATCGCGGCGACGTGTCAGTCTGCACGTTCGCTCGCATCGGGCACCGAATGGCGTCCGGATTTTGCCAGCATTCGCGGCCGCGTCTATCTGGCCATCGCTTCACAGATCGAGTACGCGATTCGCTCCGGCGTCTTCCAGCTCGGCGACAAACTGCCTTCCCAGCGTGTGATTGCCGATGACCTTGGCTTTCACGTGAACACGATCAATCGCGCCTTCAGGGAAGCGGCTCGCCGCGGACTCGTTCGCGCTTGCACGCGTCGCGGCACCGTCGTTTCCATCGACGTGGCCGATCTCGAATCTGAACTCGGGCGATAGAAGCGCACCTTCAACCCTTGCGGGCAACCCCCGCAAGGGGGCTGCTCCGCTGAATACGGAGCAATCAATGATCCTCACCGAATCCTTGCTGCACGGCGCAGGTATGCCGATTCACCAACGCAACGCGGAACTGGATAGCGGTCTGCTGATGCGGGTTGGCATTCCCCACACCGGAGGAAAGCTCGCGTTTCACGCCTTCAACGAAGGGTACGCAGCGATGGTGTCGGCCAACGCATTCTGGGACGCATCTCGTGGGCGCTTTCGGATCCCCGAGGCGACGAATCTGACTGAGCTCGACTTCGCACTCGACAGCGCCGGGTATGTCGCCACCAAGCTGTTTCAATCGCGTGGACGGCAACCAGGAATGGCCAATATTTACCCGTGGAGTTATGAGCAATATCTTGAATTGGCCTCGTTGTCCGGGGCTTCATGGTTCGCACAAGCTGATCTTTGTTGTGAGCCGGATATAGCGATGGATCAGGCGACCATTGACTTTCGGGTCGATGCCACTGCGACGCTGCTGGAGGGGATGCTGCGCGTGGTCTACGCCTGGCAAAACGAACTAGCAAAGGACTGCAGCGCCGATGTCGCCCGAAATATGGTGCGGATTCCCGTACCTGTTTTGCAGGGCTGGCGGGTGTCCGATTACAGACGAAGCCTCGATCTCATGATGCAAGTGTGGGAGCGATGGCAACCGTGGGTGGCGCCACCGGCGCTTATTGGCCTCGGGTCGGTATGCCGAAGGAATCTCACAGATCCGGAGCACGGCCTGTACGCTATTCTCGCGGGTCTCGAAGGGCATCTTCCTGCTGGTTCGCGGCTTCACCTGTTCCATTAGCAGGTTTCTGTCTTTTATGTACGTTTGACATGTAGCGTCGATATGGACACAATGCGTGCCTTCCAATACTGCGCCCCACATGCCTCATACGCCATCTGTCTACACGCTTCCGATATTTCGCAATACCCGGGTTGCTGACGAACCGGCACCTGGACGTATTCCGGTAGACCATCGGGTCAAGGGGGAGCGGGTCAAGTATTGGCGCGAGTTACGCGCATCCAAGGCAGTGAAGTGGGAGACGTTCCCGCGCTTTCCACTAGTGCTCAATGCCGACGGATCACCGTGGCCTCCTGCCTGCATGTGGTTATTGGATCGTGCGCGGGCCAGGCCACATAAAATTTCGTCGCTGAATCCCATTGCGCAAGGGCTGCGGGCCTACAAGGAGTTCCTCGATGAATTCGGGCTCCAGTGGGACGATTTCTCTGCGGTCGACAAGTACCTGCGCCCTACTTACCTCTACAAAACCCACCTCCAAGATCTAATTAACAGCGGCGCCCTCAAGCACAGCACAGCCAGCAGCCGCATGCACTCTGTGGTGGGCTTCTATCGCTTCCTCATGGAGAGCAGTCGACTGGGCTTCCGTCCTCAGAACTCCCCATGGATTGATCGCACCGTCGGCCTTGAATACATCGATAGGAAGGGGTTCAAGCAAGTTAAGGCGGTGACGACGACCGACGTGTCGATCAGTGTTCCCAAGCGGGACTACGCGTGGGATCGCCGAATTGACGACGGGGGAAAGCTGCTGCCACTGTCCCGGCATGAGCAGAAAGCCTTGGTCAATTCGCTCAAGCTGCTGGGCAACCGCGAGTACGAGCTAATGCACTACGTCGCGCTCCTGACCGGTGCTCGTATCCAGACAGTCCTGACACTTCGTTGGGGTGATTTCGCTACGCCGCCGAGCCAAATCAACCAGTGGCCGTTCAAGTTGCAGTGCGGGCCAGGGACAGGCATCGACACCAAAGGCGATGTGTCGAATGTGTTCCTCGCAGTGCAAAGAAACCTCTACGAATGGCTGCATACCTACGCGGTTTCTGCCCGCGCCAGTTCCAGACGTGAGAAGTCCAAACGGAAGCAAGACCCGATGAACTATCTGTTCTTGTCCAGCCGGGGAGGTTCTCACTACGAGTCTAAGGATGATCTCAATGCCCTTCGGAATTCCACCGAGCCGATGAAACGCTCATCTTCGACAGGGCAGAACCTCCGGTCCTTCATCACCGACTACGTGATCCCTGAGATCCGTAAGACGATCCCCGACTTCCACTACCAATTCCATGACCTGCGGGCGACATTCGGGCTCAACTGGGTCGATGCGATCATGGAAAACCAAGACACGCGCCAACGCTATCTCTGGGCCAGAGATCAACTCCGCAGACTCATGTGGCACAAAAATCCAGCCACGACGGATCGGTATATCGAGTACCGTCAGCAAATTCAAAACCTCGAAAAGGCGGAAGCTCACTGGAACCAGAGTCTCATCGAACTTATCTGCTCAGCCTGAGCGTGACGATTTCAATGAAAAGAACGAGAAGTAACGGGACCCAACATGCACGAGATTGACTGGATCAGCACGGGTAGCGACTATCCTAGAGGTCTGCCCCGTCTGGCGTTCCCACTAGATGGCGCTATGCCCGATCTCTATGCGCCGCATAGTACGATTTTGCAGACCGCAGACGGTGTCCAGACCCATGCCTACCTGTGGTGCTACCTCGATCGCAAGGTACACGGTAGAAGATATCGATTCAACCCATCAAGCCTGTCGTCGCAGCGGGTCAAGGATATGCCTATGGCCATCGAGCGCCTATCCAAGCATTTCCGCTTCGCCAACGCCAGGCCCAGGACGGTGCGTGACGAGTTGGCGAACGGTCTGTCTAGGTTCTTGAACTGGCTCGATGCCCCGCTCCATAATGGGCGCTTTGAGTCGATCCTGAGCGACCCGGATCTCGCCCTTGAGGCCCTCCGAAAGCACCACAGCTACCTGCGACAGCGCATGCAGGCTAACCATACAGGAACGCGAATCGACGTGTCTACGGCGTCGATGTTGGATGTCGATGCCATCAAGATGATGTCCGTGATTCACGACCGAGAATACGGCAACGAGATTGAGGCCATCAAGTACATCCACGGCGAGGGTATCAAGACTCCAAAAACTGAGGACGTGGCCGCCCTCATGGCATGTGCGCAAGGGGTGTTCGACTCGGTGGTCCGGATCGTTCTTGACGAGTCACGGGATAACAGCGACTACGCCCCCATTGGCGAGTTGCGTTGGCAATCGGGATCTCAACAAGATTCAGTCCCGATCCAAACCGGCACCAACATCGAGCGCGTGATCGAACTCGGGTGCATAGCCTATGCCGCGTTGTGCATCGGCGACTCGGGTGCCAACCTTGCGCCGATCCAGTCGTACGAAGAGCCCGAGGACATGGATGCTCAACTGGAAAGGCCGGAAAGGCTCAACCTGCGCCACAAAGTCATCAAGTTCAGGGCCGGTGGAAAAGCGGTTCCGATTCACCTCACTTCCACCACTGTGACCCGCCTGCGGGCTTACATGCGCCTCCGGGAAGCGCTGCGCCAGCGGCTCGACGCCCCCGAAATCGGACCGATGTTCGTTCAATGCAAGTACCCTGGAACGTCTCACGCGAGGCCTCTGGGAATTACCCCGTTGTGGCACACTTTCACCTCTTCATTACGCGGTAGGTTCGGGGCCTTCGGCATCAAGCTACCTCTGGTGACGATGCAACAGTTGCGAGCCTATAAGTCCGGCAAAGTTGCCAAGGAGCACAAGCCCAAGGTGGCGGCTGACATGATGGGACATTCGGTCAGCACGGCCATCCGTAAGTACAGCAAGATCACGGATGCTGAGTCGAGATCGGAAATGGCCCCCTTCCTGGCCTCATTGACCTCGGTGATCCTGACCCGCTCGGAGGCAGGGGCCGAGTCGTCCAAGCGCGGCATCCCGATCACCGCCATCCCCGCCGGAGGTTGCGAAAACCACGGCCATCCCGAAGCTCTGTCTGGCAACCCGCTGGTGAAGCCAGACTGCAAGAAAACCGAAGGCTGCTTCTTCTGCAATAAGTACCATGTCCACGCCGACGAAGATGATTGCATCAAGCTAATGTCGTGCCGATCGGTGCTGGCACGCTTGGCTCCGAGACTCGGTGACTCAGGTGCTGCTGAACTGGTCTATGCCGTCGTGATTGAACGCATTGGTGCCTTGCTCAACGAAATCGAGCGAATCAATTTCGAAGCCCATGAGCGGGCTCGGGTGGCCGTTCTGGAGGAAGGCCGACTCAGCCGTTATTGGGCTAGCAAGCTCCAACAGCTTCACTTATTGGGTTTGCTGGACCCGTCTTCCGCAGTGGTCTGATCACGAGACGCCACATTCACTCTCAGCATCACCAATATCTGCTACAGAATACTTTCAATGCAAAGAAACAATCCGGCAACGCTGGCCACCACTTCGTCTAATTCCTCTCAGGCGTGGGCGACCGATCAGGGGCGCGCTAGGCTGTCGGAGGGTGTTCACGGAGATTCCGGCGGGTCGCTAGAGGCTCTCCAGCTGGAACCGTATTTCGATGCCCAGGTCGTTGTAAGTCTGGACCCGAATGGTGAGCCTCTGAGCCGTTACGGAGACCGGCGGTGGGATCTGAGATCGATGAGCACGGACGGCGGGCAAACAGCGAGCTATCTGTCCTTCCTCGAAACGCAGCCTCGGCTGGCCCCACCCCAAACCGGCACACTTGGTCTCGCTGCTTTGATTCGCGAGCAGCAAAAGGCGCTGCTCTGGTTGCATATGGACGCAGGGCGACAAAGGGCTCAGAAAACGACGCGGCAGGCAGGTCGAACGCTGAACCAACTTGCCCGAGGTGCCCACCGCCGCGGAATTTCTCTGTTCGAATTGTTCTGCGACCCTCAGACGCTGAGCGAAGAGTCGGCGGAACTGAGCAACGGATACGCCAAAACCGCCCGAGCTTTGCTCACGACACTGTGGCGCCACCGTACTTTCCTCAAGATTGAACTGGAAGTCCGTTTGAAGCAGCTGCTTGATGTCATCAAGCAATCCGCTCCAGAGGATGTAGAGTGCAGCCAAACGCCCATCATCCCATCCCGAATCTACTGCTCGATCCTTTCTGGCCTGCTGGGCAGTCTGGACGAGATCGAGCGCGACTTGGAAACCCTGCTGGATGCCTACCGCCGTGAGCGCTCTTGGACGCTAAATGCGCCGAAAGGCCTGCCTGAAAATCAGTTATATAAACAGCGCGAGAAAGAACTCGGAGATGTGCGGGAAGCCATGCGGGCGCGGGGATGGAATGAGGGGACCCTTCAGCGTTTCGTCGAAGGAGAGATCTTCGGAATTCAACTCAGGCTGATGAATTTAGTGATCGCTCTTACCGGCATGCGTGTCGCCGAAGTGCTGATCCTGCCGCTCAAAGGGGTTCTTGAGGAGGTTGAACACCGTGGCTCGGTGCATCATGTGGTCAACGGATATAGCCACAAGCTCAATGGTGGCCGAAGGAAGCCCGCCAGTTGGGTGACAACCCCTGATGGCCATCGGGCAATCTTGCTCGCTCAAAAAGTTACGTCGGCCATCTTGGAGGTACTGGAAGACGGCAATCCCACAAACAATGATGCCGCCTTGTTGTTCGGTTCGACGGCGAACCCTTACAAGAAGAGGAATGTCGGCAACATGTACACGCGTATGCGCGACGACCTGATCCCTGATATCTGCCCCGTCATTACGCAGTCCGACATCGACGAACTGAACGCGATGGAGTTGGAGCGTAGCTGGCTCCGTGAGGGCATCGCGGTCGGCAAACCGTGGCCGCTGACTTTCCACCAATACCGTCGCAGCCTGTCGGTTTATGCCCATCGCTCGGGCATGGTGAGCCTGCCGGCCCTCAAAGGACAGTTGCAGCACATCACAGACGAGATGCGCGCGTATTACAGCGATGGGTTCTGCCGGGCGGTCAATCTCGTTTTCGACAAAGAGCATTTCAGCCATGAGTGGAACGCCGCCAAGTCAGAATCGAGCTTCCTCGCCTACAGCCTGGCCTTGCTATTCTCGGATGAAGACCTTATCGGCGAGATCGGTGGACGGGGCGCGGTCCGAATGCAGGAAACAGTCTCCAGCCGTTCCAAGGATGAAACCCTGAAACTCTTCCGTGACGGCAAGCTGGCCTACCGCGAGACCGTTCTGGGCGGTTGCATTGCCGTGGAGGGTTGCAACCACACGCCGCTGGAACCCATCCCGTGGGACTGCCTGGAAAAGGACTGCACCAACGCCGTGGTGTTTGAGAAACGTCTGGGTCTGCTGATCAAGACGCAAGAAACCGTGGTCGCCACACTGGCCAGCACCGAAGCGGGAAGCGTCGAGCACCGCTTGGAAGGCGATCATCTGCGGGTGCTTCTCAAAGCCCGCAAGCGCCTCACGGAGGCGGAGTCCGTATGAGCGCCAAAATCCAAGTCGGCAAATACTTCGCCGCCCTAGAGCGTCTGAAGGCACGTGGCGAACCCATCAGCAACGATGCTGTAGCGTTGGAGGTCGGCAGTGGCCGAGGCAGCATCAAGAAATCTAGGCCTGCCTACGCCGAACTGATCGCGGCCATCGATTCGGCCGCCGAGCAGCAGGCAAAGGCTAAGCTTGCCTCGGATCCTGTGCCTGGTATGCGCACGGACATCGACGATCTGACGAGAAGACTGGACCAGTCCCTCGACAGGGAGGTGGCTCTGTTGCACGAAGTCTACGATCTGCGGGCCGAGGTCAAGCAATTGGCGGAAGAGAACCGACTCCTAAAGATGGGTAGACTCGTTCCAGTGCAATGACCCCTGTTTCAAAGCGGGTATTCGTATTCTGCGGTTAGTTTGTCATTGTGCGGCGCAGTGAAAGCTGCCGGGTGAAAGCGGCTGCCAGGGCGTCGCAGAACGGCCAGAAGCGGCCGATCACAATTAGCTCGCAAAAGTCCGCTTACCAGGGGCGAGCAGCCCTCTACTCGACGACGGCGAGCAGCGACTCGTCGGCTTACAATTCCGTTCACATCCTTCCGTTAGCGACCGGCGTGGATTAAGTCGTCATGGTTCGTGCGCCCATCCATCGCGCCACTCCAACCTCCTCCCGCCGCGTTCGGTTATCGCCCCATCGATTGCCTTGGTGACCAAAGGCGATACGACCTTTTGCGGGACGCTGCCAGAGCGTGGGCGGACACCTGGCACGTAACATCTGTGCGCGTTTATAACGGCACGCATAGCTTTGAACCGCACCACGAGACAGCGGTATTCACTGCTACCACGGGTGGAGACCCGCGCGTTTCCCTCTGGCGGAAATGTACGGCAGCAATCGATAGGTATCCGCGTGTAGGAGGTGACGGCCTCCACACGCAGACCGTCTTTGTTTGGCAAGAGCCGCGAGATTTCGCTCGACCTGAACTGCATGCGAGGTTGTCTATCGACGTACAAGGCAGCAACGCGGTCGTTCGAATTGAGGAAATTACCCATCGAAGTTTGACGGTTCCACTGCCGGATGCGCGAAACACGAAAGATTCTTTGCGCACCATCTTCGCAGCATTCGTCGAAGCATCAGAGCTGGCCCAATGGTGATTTGTCGTCGTAGAGAGAGTTGCAAGGGTGGGTGCAAAACAGGAGCGAACCGAATGATGAGCCTTGCTGACATTGACCGTCTCTTGAATTGTTGAAAAGCTGTGTACCTCTCAGAGAAGGGTAACGAGGACATGACGTGCGCCAGGTGATTTTTCTGGACTACGATGGTGTGCTGCATCGAGGTGACACCTACGTCACGCCAAACGGCGTCGTTAGCAGTGCCCCTGGCATTATCGAACTATTCGAGTTTGCATCGGTGTTACTGGAAATGCTTGCGCCATATCCGAAAATTGAACTCGTTCTTTCGACCGACTGGTGTTTCAAATTTGGCTTCGCGCGGGCGCGTGACGCACTCCCGTTGGACGGCCTACGCATGCGGGTAACGGGCGCTACGTATGAGCCAGAATGCGAGGACGTAGCGGCGTGGCAGGACCGTCAGCGCGGTCTCCAGATTGCCGGCTTTGCGCGGCGTCACAAAATCGCGGATTGGCTTGCCGTTGATGACCGGCGCGATGGTTTTCATGATTATTTCGACCGACTCGTGCACTGTCAGACAGACGTGGGCCTCGGCGACCGCGCTGTGGTTGAAGTGCTCCGGTCACGCTTAGCGGAACGATTTAGCGAGGCACCTCTTTTTTGATGAGCTGCTGCCCCCGCAGGCATTTGAGCCTCAACGCCAACTTCGGGAGGAAGACAATGAACTTTCGCGAGAAGATTGAGCAGCAGGCTCTGTCAGCGCGTCGCGGGATGGTGCAGAGCAAGGAACTCCTTACGCAAGACGAATTTTGTGAACGTCTGGGGATTGATGAAAGGCGACTTGGGAGGATGGCCGCAAGCGGAGGCACATTCGCGATAGACGTTGATGGTGTCGCCTATTTTCCAGCCATCCTGGCAGACACATCTGTCGACCAGAGACGCTTGCAGTCGGTCTGTCGAATACTTGTACCCGCGCCGCCGGCGTGCCGTCTGAACTATTTGTCTTCGCGACACGGAAACTTAGGCGCTATAACCCCAGTTGAGGCACTTGCCGACGACATGAAATACGGGCATTTGCGTATGATGGCTCGAGCATACGCCGCTGAGTGGTCACGAACTTCGGTAAACGTGTGGGCGGGACACAACAAACCTGAAGAACGCGAGCCAACTTATGTTGCAGCAATTGACGTCGACCCGAGAACCGCCCTCTGGACACGGGCGTTAGAGGCGATGGAAGCCGGTGGCTACATTGAGCCGCCTGGCCCTTACCCAAGGGCTGATGCGGCAACAGTTCTCGTGATACGCAGCGAAGCTGGAGATTTCAATCACGTCGAAGACGCGCGACTGGACTTAGAAGTAGCCGACGGCGCAGCGCGCGTTTGCGTCCACACGCGTGATTTACAGAAGCAGGTCGACTACGTTCCGGTTGTCAGTGCCGAGAACATTGTCGAAGTTGTGCATCAGATAGTTGCAGCTTTTCGGGTGCACATGAAAAAACGCTAGGAAATCCCCTTATAGGCGCTCATCAAAGATGCTGCGGGTTGTTGGAAGCGGGAATCCATCGCGAAGCTGAAAAGACCATGCGATAAGGTCGTCAATCTGAAACACTGCGAGCCATGGCGCGGCCTGATAGAAGTGTTCGACAAAAGACGAAAGCGCGTGCGTGCTGCCACTGAAAACCGTACACCTGTCAAGCTCAAGGTCGGTTACGCTCGTGGACTTCAAGTCGCGCACGTGGAAGAGAACCTCGAGACAGTCGTTCAGTCTTTCACGATAGAGGAAGGGCATGTTGTCGAGGAGTTCCTCGAGCAGCTTTCCGCAAAGCACCTCGCTTGATGAACCTAGGCCAGTCACCCCGTCGATTCCTTGGCGGCCGTCGTCGTCGAGTACTCGCCTATTGTCGATATTGCGGAATTCTCTAGGATGTACGTTTCGGCGCATGCTTTCCTCACTGGGTAAATGAGCCGAATGCAATTGTGATATCTGCCTCAATGGTAGGCAAATTGGTTGTTCTGGTAGCAGTGCGTTTTACAATACGTGAGAAATAGATGAGCAACTGTGTATGGTGGGCGCTCAATTGAAGGTGCGCAAAATGCAGCGTATGCGAGGCCGGTATCCTGGCTTCAAGCGCGTCATCTCAAGCGACGCTGCGGCTGTCACACTGCACGTGTCGGGCTTATATTTTGAGAGCCTTGTCGTTGCAGGGATACTGACGCCGGCTACCCACACGCAGGACGGACATCCGTTGTTTTCGCCTGCTGCTGTGCTGGCATATAAAAAGCGAAGTAAAGCGATGCGAACGGTCCCATTCGGAACATGAGCGCATCTGCTCATCTCTTTGAGCGGACACTGCACCCCTTGAGCGGATACTGCCAGATTGAGCAGATATGATTGCAAGCCGATTGAGCGGGAAGGCTGAGGTTGGAGTACCGACACAGGCCTGATACCGAGGCTCGTATGCACGTGCTAAGCGGCATCGACAGATTCGGAACACACGCAACTTCGTCTGCAAGCAGCCCCGTCGATGTTGTCTTCGGACGATGCCGTAGCGCAGCTACAGACGCACATATTGCTATCAAGGCTTTGCCCAAAAGCAGCGAATTCCGCCAGTATGGTTAGACGGAAATCGCTGCGCTCAACCCCACTGTGACCAAGAGATTGACTTGCAACTACTGTTCAAGCCACCTCCTTTTGCTGGGCAAACAGTTGTTTGCGTTGCTCATCAGTTAGTTGGGACGGACGCACCGCTTCGGCTAACGTGTACGCGCGTTTGACGGCGGCCCGGTTTTCAATACGCCTGAGCCATCGCGCAACATGCGGAAAGTCTTCGATTGCGATGCCTTGCTTGGCAAACTGAACTACCCACGGATAAGTGGCCATGTCAGCAATCGAATACTCACCGGCGATGTGTTCACGGTCCGCCAATCGCTTATTCAGCACATTGTAGAGTCGCATCGTTTCGTTGGTGAACCGGTCGATTGCCAACGGTAATTGCTCTGATGCGTAGTTACGGAAGAATACCGTTTGACCCAAAATCGGCCCGAGACCGCCCATCTGCCAAAACAACCATTGCAGGACCTCAACGCGACCTTGCGCATTGGCAGGAATGAACTGGCCAGTCTTTTCTGCCAGATGCAACAGGATTGCGCCCGACTCGAAAACCGATGCGTCGAGTTGACGGTCTACGATGGCGGGCATCCGGTTGTTCGGGGAAATCTTTTCGAAGTCGGGAGCGAACTGCATTCCTTTGCTGATATCGACGGGATGTATCCGATATCTCACCTGTGCTTCCTCAAGGAAGATGGCAACTTTCTGGCCGTTGGGGGTGGGCCAATAGTAGAAGTCAATATCGGAAGAGTTAGCGTTCGCTGCGGTAGCCATGGGAATTCCTCGTGGGTCGAATTCGGAATCACGCTGTTCGTGATTGATGGCGCTGAGTATGTGCGCTTGCATGAACTCCGGAAACGGGACACAGCTGAAGACACCATTCTCGAAACACGAACACTGAGACGGGGCGACTCGGAGTGCATGGCGGATGCGCTATGAACTTATCCGGGGGGCGTCAGCAGCCTTCGAGGCGCCGAACCCGCACGGCAAGGGTTGATTTGATAGCAAGACGCCACGCTCCACGAATCGCTCAACCCCTGATTTCCTCGCTCGGTGGAGTGCGTCCGTTCGGGATGATGTGGGGTGCGATAGGAAAAAGCCGACCCGACGCGGGCCGGGTCGGATAAGAGATTCTGGCTATTCCGAGGGCTGTGCCAGAACCTGAGAGGCCCCATTGTGCCGCTGAGTGCCACAAACGACATCACGTTGCTGCGGACTTCGCTGTCAGGAAAAGTGCTCGCCCGACTCCCTGCGCTCTTGTCATCCATGTCAGGCGGCGGTCGACTGAGCTTCCTTTTGTAACTCAGCAATCCGCGACCGGTTTTCATCGCCCCAGGCGCACAGCGGTTTCAATGCTCGCGCCAGAGAGTGACCAAATGGGGTCATTTCGTAATCCACTTTGGGCGGTACCGTCTGATAGTCCTGGCGAATGACGACCCCGTCATCCGCGAGCTCTCGCAGCTGCTGAATCAGGACCTTCTCGCTGATACCGGTCACGAGCCGCTTCAGCTCACCAAATCGACGAGGACCATGGTTGAGATGGAACAAAACGAGGGGTTTCCACTTGCCGCCGATAACCGTCAACGCCACCTCTAATCCGCAGCTGTCCGAACGCAGTTTCATCGAAAAACCTCATACTTACCTTTAGGTAGGTACTATCTTATCAGAATGTGCCGTTACATAATGCGACCTTGAAACGTAACTGGAGTGTCGAGATGGGTAGGCTTACAGGTAAGGTTGCATTGGTCACTGGCGCGAACAGCGGTATCGGACTCGCAATTGCAAAGCGCTTCGCGGCGGAGGGCGCGCGTGTTTTCATGACCGGTCGTCGTCAGGAGGCGCTGGACAAGGCAGTTGCCGAAGTCGGCGGTGACGCTCGTGGCGTCCAAGGGGACGTATCAAACCTTGCAGACCTCGACCGCCTCTACGCGACCATCAAGGAAGAAGCGGGCGTCATCGATGTCCTGGTTGCGAACGCTGGCGGCGGAGAGTTCGCCGCGCTCGGCGATATCACCGAAGAGCATTTCGACAAAACATTTGCGATTAACGTGAAAGGGACGCTCTTCACGGTACAGAAGGCCTTGCCGCTGCTCAAGGATGGCGCATCGATTGTTCTCACGGGCTCGACGGCGGCCGTCACCGGCATCCCCGCATTTAGCGTCTACAGCGCAAGCAAGGCGGCCATCCGCAACTTCGCACGCGGCTGGATTCTGGACCTCGCGCCGCGCAAGATTCGCGTGAACGTACTTGCGCCTGGGTCGACGTCGACACCGGGTTGGCACAACCTTGCGCCGTCGAATGACGTACACGAAGGCATGGTGAGCTCGGTTGAGGCGACGACTCCGCTAGGACGCTTGGCTAATCCCGACGAAACCGCAAGCGCTGCGCTGTTTCTGGCATCCGATGAGAGTAGTTTCGTCAACGGCAGCGAACTGTTTGTCGACGGCGGCTCGGCTCAGATCTAATTCGCATCTGCGGTGTGTATGGTCTGCATCCATATTCGAGGGCGGCTAATCATCCTCTACATCTGAATCTCTGAATTCACGTATTACGCGTATAACGCAAAAAGCCATCGGTTCTCTAGCGCCCTCGTTCAGGCGCCGATGGCTTGTCCCCAAGACTACCCAGCCAAAACCACGGAGGCTAGCTTAACGTGCGGATTGGTTCGCTTCGACGGTTGTTTCTGGTTTTCGCATAAACCTTCTATACGGCGCGCGGACGTCGGGCTAATTTGCTCCCTCGTCGTTCCGTATCTGCCGCGAGCGCATTTCCAGCCTTGGGGTCTCGGGACGGCAGCTTTTTGATGCCCGCACCGTACGACAACGCCAAGAACGAATAGATGACGTCATTTCAAACGCCGACCTCCGAACTTTCCACGACAGCGCCCATAACGCGAGGTCCCGCACCTCCAGACAATGTCGTCCAGTCAACGAATCGATTGCTGCACGGCCCCATACTGTCAACGCTCATTCGGCTCGCTTTACCAACGGT
The DNA here is from genome assembly GCF_050436625.1 of Paraburkholderia sp. GAS334. Lineage (NCBI taxonomy): Bacteria > Pseudomonadati > Pseudomonadota > Betaproteobacteria > Burkholderiales > Burkholderiaceae > Paraburkholderia > Paraburkholderia sp. GAS334. The sequence goes on from NZ_JBNDMO010000027.1 coordinate 40,013, forward strand.
TGCTGTGCTTTTGATGACAACGGTGCTCGGCATCGCGGAAACGTACTTTGTCAGTACGCTTGGTGCCAATGCCATCGCTGCGGCATCCATGGTCGTTCCCGTCATGCTGACGATGACCATGGTTGCTAATGGCGGAATTGGAGGCGGGGTTTCGTCGGCGATTGCTCGCGCCCGTGGCGCCGGCCGCTATGGCGAGGCGGAGAGCATTGCGTGGCACGCAGTGGTGATTGCAATTATCGCGGGTGGGCTGTTTTCGATTGTCGCCATTGCAGCCGGTCCGACAATCTACCGATATCTTGGCGGCGTCGGACAATCACTTCATCAGGCGATTCTGTACTCCGACATTCTCTTTGCTGGCGCCATTCCGTACTGGATGCTGGCGCTCCTGCAATCCGCGTTGCGCGGTTCCGGCAACGTCAGGACGCCGGCGTTAATGATATTGGGGAGTGTGGTCGCCGGGCTCATACTCTCTCCGGCTCTCATATCGGGGAAATTTGGTCTGCCAGCTCTCGGTGTGGCCGGCGCCGGCATTGCGCAAGTGGTTTGCAATATCGGTGCACTTGTCGCGGAAGTAGCGTACATGCGTTCGGGGCGAGCCACACTGCAATTGCGCCGTTATCCGCTGAATCGCGCTCATTTTCGTGCGATTCTTGCTGTAGGGTTGCCGTCAACGACAAACGCACTGATGACAACGTTCTCTATCAGCGCGGTGACAGCGGCGGCAGGCGCATTTGGGGTGTCGGCAATCGCCGGATATGGCATTGCGTCTCGGCTCGACATGCTGTTGATTCCCGTCATGTTTGGTTTCGGGACGGCTGCGATTGTGATGGTAGGAACCAATCTGGGTGCCGGGAACGTGATGCGGGCCAGACGCGCAGCGATGCTCAATGCCATCTTCGTAGCGACGATGCTCGAAGGGCTCGGACTGTCTGTCTCTTTTGTACCAAAGGTTTGGATAGGCTTGTTCACGCAAGACCTCGCAATTTTTGAGGTCGGCGCAAGCTACTTCCGTGTGGTTGGCCCTGTTTATGGATTGATTGCCGTTGTCTCGGAGCTTTACTTCGCCGGGCAGGGCGCAGGCCGCGTCGGTTGGCCAATGACGGCTGCAATTGCCCGATTCAGTTTTGCACTTGCTGCGTCAGCCGCAGTAACGGTCTGGCACGCGAATCTGAATGCCGCATTTGCAATCGTTTCTGTAGGAGTTGTAGTGGCAGCAGTTATCAGCGTCTGGGGTTTTCGACGGGCGCGCTGGGGCTCGTAAAACCCGGAGTAAAACAGCTGGGTGTTAGGGGAATCGCGCCAATGCTCGTTCTAACTTCAATGCAGTTTCGACAGAGGGCGAAGGCCGGGCGAGGGAAAGCTTGCAGATTGCTAGCTCACTACAGCTTCCGGCAAAGTTGAGCGAGCAACGTTGAGGTCAATCAGGTCCTCTACAACCGGTCAATTCACGCCCGAAAATTCATCGTGGACCATGTCCGCAAGTATCATGAAGTCCCGATTTGCGGGGCTACCCTTATTTTGTGATTTGGGACGATAGACCAAGTCACCGACCTGAATGGGAGCACCGGTTAATACGCAAAATGAACGTATGCGGGCACGACCCAGTCTCCAAAGCTGGTCGGCGTATAGTCCCGTCCGGGCGTCACTCCAGTAAACGGAAAGCGTTTCACGCGACAATCGCTCGACAATTTGGAATCGGGTTGGTCCGGTAACCTGCTTAACTGGTTCATTTGCAACGGCTGCAGCGGTGCAGGCGCAAGCGCGAAACTTGGGAAGCCGCCGCTTCGGGGAAGGCACGGCGTGACTTGACGGAGAACGTAGGCCGAGCAACACCTCTGTGATGCAGGTCATGGCATCCCGGGTGACTTCTGCAGGCGAAGCTTGTGCCGGAGCGCGCCCAACGGACGGGAAAAGTTCTGGACGCATCTGCCTCTCCAATAAGCCAACAGACCCGGGTCCACTGGGGACTCGGGAAGTGAACGTGGCTCAATGCCCCAAGATGATGCAGCTGATGGTGGCGCTACACTGAATTTCGAAAGTGCATCGCTATGCTCATTGCAGCAAATGCCACCATCTACGTCAACCAAGCAGCTTGACCACCTCATCTGTTGGCAATACAGCATGAGCAAGGAATTGATAATTCACCATCGCCGCCTTGTATCCGTCGCCCCATTCGGGATGGCGGGGACCAGCGGTCGCGTCCGATATCACAGTGACCTCAAACCCTTGCTCAAGAAAATCGCGAAGATGAGATTCAACGCAAAGATTAGCAATCATCCCGCAGAGCAATATTTTCTGGAGGCCCCGCTTTCTAATTTGAAGAACGAGGTCATTGGTCTGTGGCCCGAAGACCTTATGTGGACTGACAACAATTGTCTTGCCGTCTTCTATGTATGGCTTTAGCGACTCAACCCAATCTGCACCCGAACCCTCGAAGTCCTGGAGCGTGAGCTGTCCGCGTCTGGAGAACGTCCCGGCTTCAACCTCTCCAGCCTCAACCGGACCGTTTAATTTCCATCCCAAATCGGTCGGGTAAAAGTAGTGGGGTGATACGAACACATCTACGCCCCTATCTTTTGCCGCCTTCAAAACCCGCTCCAGGTTGGCGACCGTTTTGTTCTCCGTGACGCTAGCGCCGACCGCTGCCCAGACAGTCCCCTTAGGGCTCAGTACATCGTTTTGCGGGTCAATAATCACGACGGCCGCATTGTCAGGATTGAAGTTCACTTTTCAGACTCCTCAGTAACGTCGTCGGATTCGCTTCAACTCGGCCCCTTCATGTTGGGAAGGGCGCCGAGCGCAAATGGAAAATTTCAAGTCAATCTCTTTGTAAAGTGGCACTGGGAATCAGGGGGCTCAGAACGGCTTGGTAGGCAGGAACTTGCCGTTCAGCGTGATGACGGCTCGCTCTCCGCCTTCGGCGTCGGGTACCTTCTGTATATCCATCTTGAAATTGATTGCGCTGATGATGCCGTCGCCGAACATTTCATGTACAAGGGACTTCAGCGTCGTCCCATAAATTTGAATCATTTCGTAGAAGCGATAGACCGTCGGGTCACTAGGAACGCCGCCCGGAATACTGCCGCGAAGCGGAACCTGTTGCAGAAGTGCGACTGCCTCTTCATCGAGTTCAAGCCGCCGAGATACGGTCTCCGCTGCCTCTTTCGATATCGGGTGTTGGCCCAAGAGCGCTGCTGTCAGGAAGACCAGGCTCAGTCCGGTTCCCTCAGTTAAGTCCTGCCAGGACAATCCCTTGCTCGCTTTCGATGCGAGAACCTTGTCGGTAAGCTGTTCGCGGGCGGTCGGTGAGACAAGTGTCTGGAGCATGATTAATCACCTATCACGAAGGATTTAGGGTAGACGGGACGCCGACATCACAGGTGTTGCACATGCTTCCGGGTACTCTGAAAGCGGCACAAAGCACCGTGTCTCCCAATTCAAGGCGACGATTGAACCGGTTTCGATGTCGTATACCCACCCGTGCAGTCTCACCGTACCGTTTGAGAGCGCCAACGCAACCGATGGATGAGTCCTAAGATTGGTCAGCTGAGCGATAACGTTCTCGCGCACCATTGAGTTAAGTGCGTCGGAGGGTGATGCGTGCTGATGCGAATCGTTGATTGCTGCGGCTGCGTCCGCGTGGCGCAACCAGCCAGCAACGGCAGGCAGGTGCTTCAGGTCCTTGTGCGTCGCAATTGCTGTCATGGCACCGCAGTCAGAATGTCCGCAGACGACGATATCGGCGACTGCGAGGACCGAAACAGCGTATTCCACAGTTGCGGAGACACCGCCAGGCTCACCGCCATAGGCGGGTACGATATTGCCCGCATTGCGTATCACAAAAATGTCTCCGGGCTCTCGTTGAGTGACCATCTCAGGGACAAAGCGGCTATCCGAGCATGTGACGAAGAGAGCCGTGGGGGCTTGAGCACTTGAAAGCTTTTTGAAGAGCTCAGCTCTTTCCGGAAAAATCTCTTTTTGGAACCGTAGAAACCCCTCAATGATTTCTTTCATGGCGTCTCTCGCGTTGTCTTGAGGATGCCTTGAGGTTAGTCGTCGACCACGGGCAAAGTATTTCCGATTTGCACGCAAAAGCTTCCTGTTAGCACGGGAGTCTGCCCGGTCTTGAACCACAGGTGCGGCGCAGTCCCGGATAGCGGGCTCGGCTCCGACGCGTGTTAAGCCGGTGCGACGCTACGAACACTTAACCTATACTCGCCATCGAAGGATTGGGCGGATGCTCGTTCAAGCAACGTCGAGCGACGCATTCGGGGTAAACAAAGGGAGCCTGTCGTGAATCGGATGTTGGCTAGCATTGCCGCAGCGACTGTCTTTCTATGCGCGAGCGGTGCGTTCGGGCAGAGTGCACGAGACATACGCGGAGCGGACCCCGTTGTCCCGCTTGAAAACGAACCCCCCGCACGAATCGTTGTCGACCCGCCACTCCCCGAGCCTCTAGAAAAAGGTTTCCTATTTATCCAGTACCGGGCAGAGAATCTTCACATCGTACCGGTCTTTGGTCCTAAGGCACTCGATGACTCGCCACGTATCGGACACATTCATGTAACGGTCGACGACGCGCCGTGGCATTGGGCCGATGCAAGCGGGGAACCCCTAATCATTGTTGGGCTGGTGGTTGGACCGCACAAGGTTTTAGTCGAACTCGTGGACGCCAATCATGAAACGCTCGACAGCGCAGTTGTAAATTTCGTCGTGCCGAAACAGTTTTCGCGCCCCAAGAAAAAATGGGTCCTGGGCGGAATCTGTGGGTGATTTTGAGACCGCTGGATATGTCATTAGGTATGCGGCTCCTGAGTGCTCGCTGGTCTGTATGGCCGGAAGCGAGAGTGCGCCGCTTCCGGCCATACAGGTAGCGTATTTTGCTTGCGTGGCATCAAGTGTTCGCTTCGCTGGACTACGTCCACACTTGACGCTGCACGACCCTCGAGTGGTTCGAACTGCCCGTCGAAAGCGGTATTGAATCTGTATCGGCTTCGGCACCACAGAAGTAGCCTAATTCAGGCAGTTTGATGACGATTCGGGCCCAAACTAACCCACAGATTCCGCCGACGAGGCGAAAAAATAGAGGCGACGATAGGTTCGCCGCCTCTTGTTTGCTTTAGCGGTCCAGGCGGAACAACAGCGAATTCCGGTCAGGGTAGTCATACGTGATAGGTGCCTCGGACTTATCTATCTGGCGGAAGCCCTTCTTGCGATAGAACGCGTGTGACCGACTTGCAAGGGATGGCGTATCCAGGATGATTGTCTTCACGCCCTTCTGGTCTGCGAATGCGAGCAGCCTGTCAAATAGGCCAGCCGCGACGCCAGCCCCACGATAGCCGTCCTTGACAAAGAATTTCTTGAGAACGGCGACGGCCTCGGTCTCGCGTTGAAGTCCTACGGAGCCAATTACGTCGCCCGACTCGTCTACTGCGACCCAAAATCCGCCACCCGCCTGCAGGTAATTTGATTCGATAGAGAGAAGGTCGGGTTGCTGCTCGAGCGATATGTCAAGACCCGCTTCAACGTTTTGTATGGTCAGAATCAAATCGATGACCCCATCCGTGAATTCGGGACGGTAATCGACGATGTTCCACCTATTGTCTTGCTTGCAATCCAGCACGGTGTGGCTCCATGGTTGTCTTTGTTGACATGCCAAGATATGTCCCCCGCGAAGCGTGTATGTTTTTCACCTAGCTCGGGCGTGAACACAGTTTATAGAAACAGCCGCCACATCTATAGAACGTTCTTGCGTTGCACTCCATAACGACTAATCGGGTTTTTCGATGCGTAGCGCCTGAATCATGGAAAACGCATGGTGCCTGGTCCATACGTCCGCACCTCCCAGCCTCTCGGTCCACAGCCGTCCATCGGAAGTCGGGGTCGTGAGCATTTCGTTCGTGACAGTTTCGATTGCATCTTCCAGATAGCCGTCCATCAGGGCCCACAGGTTTTCCGTCCCGGTCCGTGCGGCGACGTCTTCAATTCGTACAGACTTCAAGGCCTTGATGGAAGTCGCGCGCAGTTGCTGCACAAACTCCCTCTGTGTGACGAAGTCGGCACGCGTGCCGTAACGCGTAAGGTTGCCACACACGATAACGTCGAAGTCGTAATCGAGGGGCAAGTCGTGGGCATGCAAATACTCGTGAACGTCATTGGCAACCGCCAGGTTTCTGAAGGGTACCCATCCTGGGAAAATGATATCCACGAGCATGAGGACCTTTTGTCTCGGCTCGTATATGAAGATGTTGCCGGGCTGATGGATGTTTCCGTGATAGCGGAGTTCGAGCCTGGTAGCGCCTAGCTCCAGCACATATTCATCACTGAATGTGATTGTCGGCATCGAACGCTTATGGTCGCGATACTCGGCCAACTTGTCTGCAGTGCACTGGCGTGCAATTCGTACTGCGCCTTGCGGGTAGATATCGGCGGCGCCGATGTGGTCGAAGTGAGACTGACTGTAGATGACGTGTGTGACTTGGTCCGCCGTGACGCCAGGCTCGATTTTTTCGAGCCGGTAACCGCTCGGTCCGGGAGGGTGTCCAAGGGACGACTTAGGTACGGCGGCGAACGGCCCGGTGCAGCGCACGCATTGATACCTTGGAATGTCCGTGCTGGCATGACCGTCGTTCGCACCGCTGTCTGCCTCGGTAGCCATGCGACCTCCCACAACGAAATGATGATACGGCTCTGTGCTGGTTCACAGGTCGGACGCCCCTTTGAAACCTAGGTCCAATCGGACGGGGTAGGCCCGCGCGCCCTGGATTGGCTGGCCGGCGTCGCCTTCGCTCGAGGATGTTGCCTTGCTTCGCACTCTCATTGTTTCGAAGTTTGCAATTTCGTATCGATTTCGCACTGTATCTTCAGCGTGGCCTAACACTCCTCGTGTAGCCCAGCGATGCAATCGTGCAAAACCAATACAAACGTTGCTTTGACCGTTCGCGAACGTAACCAACCGGAATCGGCAACGGTCAAACTTTGTCCGCACACATCCAATGCACGGCGGCTGCTGCGTGAGCAGCCTTTGCCTCGCCGGTCAGCAATTGATGTCCCTTTACCTGGGCAGGAGGTGAATGATGTCGGAAGACGTACGCGCTCCGTGTCCCCCGTTCGACAGCGAAACCGCGACACTCAAAGTGCGGCTTGCTGAAGATGGGTGGAACACTCGCGACCCCGAGCGGGTTTCCCTTGCTTACTCCGTCGATTCACACTGGCGGAATCGTGCCGAGTTTGCGAATGGGCGAGCTGAGATAGTTGCGCTGTTGACGCGCAAGTGGCAGCGCGAACTTGACTACCGGCTGATTAAGGAGCTTTGGGCGTTCTCTGGTAATCGAATTGCCGTGCGCTTCGCGTACGAATGCCACGATGACTCCCGCAATTGGTTTCGTTCATACGGGAACGAAAACTGGGAATTCAACGAGAACGGCTTGATGATTCGTCGCTTCGCGTGCATCAACGACCTTCCTATTCGGGAAGATGAGCGATTGTTCCATTGGCCGCTCGGTCGACGTCCTGACGGCCACGCCGGACTGAGTGACCTCGGACTTTGACGGCAACCCGCAGCGCTTCCTTGTTCCATTTCGATTGAGAGAAAACGGCTCTTTTGAAAATGGAGTGGGTAAGAATTTGCACATTTTTTGAGCATTGGACCGCTCTTGGGTGACGATACCCCACCCCTAACCCCGCCCCAAGGCGGGGAAGTCCTCGCCGCGGGATGGGCTCGGGGGCAGGCGCAGCAAGGCTCCGCCAGCCCCAGGCCCTCGAGCTTATTTGGGAAAGTGAGCGCGTCAATGGTTCGCTTCGCCGGACGTCCCGTCCGCCATTGACCCTTTTCCCTACCGACGACCGGCATCACCCACTCAAATTTCGAAAGAGGCGAGAAAACCATGAAGCTCTATTACCATCCACTGTCCGGTCATTCCCACCGTGCTCGACTTTTCCTGTCCCTTATAGGTCTGCAGCCTGAACTCGTGGAGGTCGACCTGATGAAAGGGGCGCATAAGGCACCCGAATTCCTGAAACTTAACCGCTTTGGGCAAGTACCGGTGCTGGTCGACGATGGCGTGGCAATCTCCGATTCGAACGCCATTCTCATTTATGCCGCGAAAAAGTATGGCAAGGAAGATTGGCTCCCGGAAGCACCACAGGCTGCGGCAGCCATACAGCGTTGGTTGTCCGTGGCCGCTGGTGAGATTGCGCATGGGCCTGCCGCAGCGCGTTTAATCACGGTCTTCGGAGCGAAGTACGACCCGGAGCAGGTAATTGGCGTTGCACACAGCATACTGAAACTCATCGAGGCGGAGCTGGATGGGCACCAGTTCATTTCACACGACCATCCGACCGTCGCTGACGTCGCGCTATATAGCTACATCGCGCGAGCACCCGAAGGTAACGTTGACCTGAAAGACTACCCGAATGTGAATGCCTGGTTGCGGCGAATCGAGGCGCTGCCGGGATTTGTGGAATTTCAGAAAACTCCGGCCGGGTTGAACGTCTAAGGGTGTTGGAGGAAAAGCCTGGTCTTTGCATGTGACATGGGAAACAACCCGGGAAGATGGGAGTGGACGCTTTCCGCCTTTGCGCCATTTTGAGGGTAACTGTGCCTCGGACCACTTTGGAAGAAGCAAGGACAATCATCGTGAAACGGATATGTCAATCCCGGCAGGTCTGATGGACGGTCCCGTCGATGGATGTGCTTCATCAAGGTGAATCCCGAAGTTTGGCGCCAGACGTTGAGACATAGGGAGCAAGGTCATGAGTGGTTCAACCGTTCCCCCTTCACCAGGGTGGGACCTTGAGCGTTCGCCGTTCCATGAAGGCGAATTAGAAGTGCAAGAGCGTGTTGGCGTCCGCGAAAAGATAGACGCTCAGGGGCGCCGTGCTGTCCGCCGCTACCTGACACCTCAACAGCGGGAATTCTTCCCGATGCTCCCGTACGTTTTCATGGCATCCGTCGACTCCGCTGGTCGACCTTGGGCGTCGTTGCTGGTTGGCGAGCCCGGTTTCGTCAGTCCCACAAGTGATGTGGCAGTTACGGTTCGGGCCCGCGCGCTTTACGGTGACCCGCTTAACGACACGCTCATGCCCGGCGCAGAGGTAGCGTTGCTCGGCGTCCAGTTTCATACTCGCCGCCGCAATCGCATGATAGGCACCGTCGGGACTTTGCTGCCTGATGGTTTCACAATCGACGTCCGGCAGACCTTAGGTATCTGCCCGCAATATATTCAGGGGCGCGCGCTTTCGTTTCATCGCGACCCGCTTTCACCGGAGCCACGACCGGTTCACCGCAGTAGCCACCTGGACGCCTCGGCCTCGGCCATTATTTCTAAATCCGACACCTATTTCGTTGCCAGCGTCCTTCTACAAGAAGGAGACGCGGTTGCCACTGGTGCAGATGTGTCGCACCGAGGCGGCCGGCCCGGCTTCGTACGTATCGATGACGACCATACGCTGACCGCACCGGACTTTGTTGGCAACTTTCTCTTCAATACGATTGGCAACTGGCAATTCGACACTCATGCAGGGTTGATGTTCGTCGACTTTGATAGGGGCGACATGCTCTACATTGCCGCTCACGCGGAGGTTGTCTGGGACGGTCCTGAGGTCCGCGCTTTCACCGGCGCACAGCGCCTGTTCCGCTATCACATTGACGAAGTATGCCGTGTCGAGGCAAGCCTGCCGTGCACCTTCACGGCTCCGGACTATTCGCCACTTCTTGAGCGTACTGGCGATTGGGGCGACGTCGAAAAGACGTTGGAAGCGGAGCGGCTTCGCACGGTCTGGCGACCATTCAAGGTTCTTGAGACCGTCGACGAGAGTACGAGTATTCGCTCTTTCATCCTCGCGCCAGGGGATGGCAGCGGCCTCGTGACTTACCAGGCGGGGCAGTATCTGCCTATCCGGGTGCAGCCGCCTGGCTGGGCCGAGCCAGCGACCCGAACTTATACTCTGTCTGACGCGTCGAACGGTCGCACCTATAGGATTAGCGTCAAGCGCGAAGGCAACGGCGGCTGCTCCGACTACCTGCACGACAACATTGGCGTTGGCGACACAATTGAGACGCTCGCACCGCGCGGTGCATTCGTGTTCAATGAAACTGCAGGCAGACCTCTAGCGCTTATCTCCGCCGGTGTTGGCATTACACCCGTTATCGCGATGCTCAATAGTCAACTGGTCAACGATGGCCGTACGCTCCTCCACAAGCCAATCTACTTCATACATTCCGCGATTAACAGCAAGCACCGAGCATTTGCGGCACACCTCGCGACGAAAGCAGAACTTCACGCCAACCTGATTCTCCACATGGTGTTCAGCCGTCCATCTGAAGATGATGTTCTCGGAAAAACGCACCACAGCGAAGGATATATCGACCGGACGCTTCTGCGAAGGGTGCTTCCCCTTGACGATTACGAGGTTTATCTTTGCGGACCACCGGGCTTCATGCAGAGCGTGTACGACGCGTTACTATCACTAGGCGTGCGGGATTCCAGAATCCACCTTGAGAGCTTCGGCCCGGGCTCGGTCTCGCGTCGAATCGAACAGACAGCGGAAGTGGACAACAGCGAGGGTGTCGTGGTCACGTTCGCCAAAAGTGGCAAGACTGCAATCTGGAGGCCGAAAGCTGGCAGTCTGCTCGAGTTGGCGGAAGCCAATGGTCTTCAGCCACTCTACGCCTGCCGTTCGGGCAGTTGCGGCACTTGCGTGACGCGAGTTGTTAAAGGTGAGGTCGACTACACTGAACCTCCAGCGCATGACGTCGAACCGGGCGAAGCGCTGATTTGTATCGCACGCCCGCATCCAGGGCCTCACCTCGAGGACGGAACGCTCAATCGTGAGGGCGTCACTCTGGATATCTAGGTGTTTTGGACAACTTGGGCGCTTCGCTTTGCATGTTAGCGAGGTGCATGGACATTTCGAGCAAAGTGGAGCGAGGGTATTATTAAAGAGTGCATCATCGCCGCGATGTTCATAAGTCGCGTGAAGATGCCTCTTCCACCTCCGCAGAGGAGGCTGCAGAAGCCTTTGGACTCGTATCGCCTATGGTTGAATGGCACGGACGAAACCTCAATGCCGCAAGACGGTACCTCAATGCCGTAAGACGGTACCGTCCCGACCCTCTCAATATCACGTCGCGTAGTCGCGCACGCCAGAAGGCGATGCTCGGCCCCTAGCGTTCTTCAAACGAACATCTCAGCGCGTAGCACTACGAGCATCAGATTACCTGACTCGGTTCATATGATTTGAGATGCAGGATGTCGGCGATTCGGTGCAGGCAATTTTCAAGGTCGCTGCGTGTTCTCGGCGCGCCTAAGCAGAGTCGGACGCCATCGGGCGCCTCGGAAACCGAAAAGGCGTCGGTACCAGCGACGGATATACCTGAGAGCTTCAATTGGGTTATGAACGCGTTGCGCGTCCAGGGCATGGGCAACGGTAGCCACAAATGAAAGCCGTGGCTATGTCGGTTTTCAAGGTCCACACCAAGATGTCGGCGCGCGATAACTTGGCGTGCCTCACTTTCTGTGCGTATTGCACGAAGCATCTCTTCTGCCAAGCCAGATTCAATCCAGTAAGTAGCGACAGCTGCGCTCAACGGTGCGGCCATCGAAGCCGTCGCACGTATCACGACGGAAGCTCTTTCTGCGGAGCTTTGGTCAGGAACGGCTAGATAGGCGATTCGCAGTGCGGGAGAAACGCATTTCGCAAGTCCCGAAATGTAATAGACCAGCTCGGGCGCCAAGGACGCAAGACTGGGAAGTTCGCGCAAGGCGTCGGCAGAATCATCGGGCGAGTTGACCAGAGGCCAATAATTATCGTCTTCGATGATTGGGATGTTGTGACGGCGCGCTACTTCAACTAACGCGATGCGCCGGTCCAGAGGCATCGTAATCGTGGTGGGGTTGTGAACAATGGGAGTGCAATAGAACGCCTTCGGCTTCTCGGACCGGCAAGCTGCGTCAAGTGATTCGGGTATCGCTCCATGTTCGTCCATCTCGACGGCCGACAGACGGATGCCCAGTTCCTTCGCAAGCAGGATGCAGCCTGGATATGTCAACGCTTCGACGCAAATGGTGTCGCCTGCGCTTGCCAACATAATGGAGACGGCAAGGAGTGCGCCTTGTGCGCCGGGACAAACGAGGACGCGCTCAGGCCCAAGCCCCGGAATACGTTGAGCCAGCCAGTTTGCCCCCACCAGGCGGTCTCTCATGGCTCCACTCGGCACCTGGTAACGCATGAGCATTTCCATGCCGCGCTCGGTCAGCATTGCAGGCACGCCTTCCCAGATTCGCTTTTCCAGTGTGGGATTGTCGAACGGCGGCGGCTGATTTATCAGCATGTCGATGCCGGACACGTTCGTTGGGCTGGCGGGCGGACGGTGTATTGCCTTCACATAGGTGCCTCGACCCACACGAGCTTCAAGCAGGCCTCGTCGTTGGGCCTCCGCGTAGCCTCTGCTAACGGTTGTGAAGTCGATGCCGAGAGACGCGGCGAGTACGCGTTGTGGGGGCAGTCTGTCGCCAACGCGGAGTTCGCCCTTGTTGATGCTTTCGGCGACGGCATTTGCGATTGCCAAATACGTGGGACCGTTCCCATCTTGAAGGACCGGAGTCCAGCCAGATGTTCGCAACATTTCGCACCTCGCCCGGAGCAATCTGTTCATATTGTATGCAACATTTTTGAAATCTGCTCCACTTTTGTGCGTCAGTGTCTGCATCCCCTCTGTCTGGCGGAATGATGCGCTTTGGTCGGAACCATAGCGGTTTCCTCGGAACGATACATACATTGACCTTTTGCACCTTGTGCTCTTACATAAGATGAAGGCTGAGAGCCCCGAAATAGAACCATAATCGTTGGTGGCCCAAAAATTCAATGCTGAAAAATGTATGCGCTTAATTGGATGATTGAATGCAGACAAGTGGTTTTTTCGAAGAAAATTGTTTGCATTCCGCGAGGCTTGTTTCTATTGTATGGATATGCGCGATGCAGCAATGCCTGTGGTTTTACACCGCGCCGTTGAACTAGGGACGTAACGTTCATCGGGAGCAAATCATGAACTGGTTCATGACCACGTTGAAGCCTTTCGTTGCCGGCGTGCTTGTCGTGATGGGAGCTCTCTGGTGTCAGGGCGCTCAGGCGGAGGACGCGGTTGTTGTCCGCATTGGATTTGCTGCCCCGTTGACAGGACCGTCGGCGGCCGACGGAAAGGAAATGGAAAACGCTGCGCGACTGGCAATCGAGGATGCGAATGAGCGGCATCCGAAGATAGTCGACCGTGCGGTCTCATTCGAGTTGGTGCCACTAGATGACCAGGCGGACCCGCGAGTCGCAAGTCAGGTCGCCCAGCGCTTTGCGGACATGTCTGTGGCCGGGGTGGTAGGGCATTTTAATTCTGGTTGCAGTATCGCCGCCTCGAACGTGTACGACGACGCTCATATAGCAGAGGTAAGCCCGAGCTCCACGAACGCTACATATACGCTTCGAGGCAAAAAGTCGTCATTCAGAGTGGTTGGGCAGGACGCGGTGGCCGGTGCCGAGTTGGGACGCTATATCGTCGAAGACCTTCAGGCCAAGCGGGTCGCAATTATCGACGACCGGACCGATTTTGGTGCGGGCCTTGCCGACCGGGTGAACGATTTCATCACCCAACGCCACGTCGCAATCGTCGCCCGAGAGTACGTAACTGACAAGACAGTTGATTACAGCGCCGTCTTGACCCGGATACGCTCCCAGAGCGCTGATGTGGTTGTGTTCGGTGGATTTGATGCGCAAGCCGGCCAGATAGTCAGACGGATGCGAAGTTTGGGTATGCGTGCGACGCTCGCCGGCGAAGGGTTCAACAACAACACCTTCCTGAATATGGCGCGCGGCGACGGTGAAGGCACGGTCACTGTCCAGCCCGGGTTGCCATCCGACAAGATGCCAGCAAAGGGTTTTCCGTCCCGTTATGAGGCGCGATTCAAGGCAAAGCTGGAAGGATTCCAGGGACCTTATGCCTACGATGCAACGTCGGTCATCGTGCAGGCGGTATTGGCCGCCCAATCTACTAAAGCCGTCGACGTACTTCAGGCGGTGAGGAAGACAAGCATGGACGGCTTGACGGGGCCGATTGCCTTTGACGCCAACGGTGACCTCGCCGTGTCTCCGTATACGATGTATCGACTGACCGGTGACCATTGGGTCGACGCAAAGGTGTTTGTCGCCCACGGTAAGTAGAGAGGGGCGGGTGAATGGGGCCATGCTTCAAGGCCTTTGTTGTCACTCCGCGCTGCCTTGCTTGGTCCAACGACGCATGTCGCTCGCATTTGAGTAATGCTTGGTTGGTTACTGGCAAATGGACAAGCAGTTGACCCGAGGGGATATCGCTCGGTAGTGAGAGGAACATGAAATGTTAGTACGTGACGTCGATTTGACCGTTGGAACCCCGAGACACGTTCGTGGGGAAGGTTGGGACAGTAAGAGGTTGGTCGTTGCCGCAGACGGTGTAGGTTTTTCTCTTCACGATACGACAGTCGAAGAGGGCACCCAGATGGAACTGCAGTATCGGCATCACGTGGAGGCTAATTATTGCTTCGCTGGCGAAGGCGAGGTCATAGACCTCGCGAGTGGCGAGAGATTTCAGCTGGGGCCAGGTAGCGTATATGTGCTTGATAAGCATGACCGGCACGTCGTGCGTGCTATCAAAGGTGACCTTCGACTTGTTTGTGTATTCACACCCGCCCTCGCTGGCGAAGAGACTCACACGGCAGACGGTGGATACGAGCCGATATGAGTCGCTCCTGATTGGACTGCAAAGCGATTGATGCGGTGACGACCCTGCTGCGGCCGGTCAGTATTTGAAGGAGTTCCCGTTGTGAACCCGAAATTGCAAATCGACCATGTGGTCGTCGCGGTACGGAATCTCGCGGACGCGAGCCGCAGTTATCGGGCGCTGGGTTTCAATGTGGTTGCCGGGGGGGCACACGGACACGCACCGACGCGGAATGCGTTGGTTGTATTTGGTGACGGGTCATTCATTGAGCTGATTGAGTGGTCCGCGCACTCACCAGCAGACCGTTGGCAGCACATTCTGGAAGCCGATGGCGAGGGCTTGGTAGATTTTGCCGTGAGTACGCAGGACCTTGCCGGTTTACTCGCTTGTGCGCAAAGCCACAGTATTCAGATGGCTGGACCCATTGACGGGTCCAGAAAGACGGTAGACGGCTTTGACTTGCGGTGGAGAGTTGGATGGCCAGCTTCAAGAGAAATTCCTTTCGCTTGCTGCGACATGACGCCTCGAACCGCTCGAGTTCCTGATGGTGATATCCGGTTGCATCCCAACGGCGTGACCGGCATAGATTCGATTTGGATTGCAGTCGTCGACGCTCCAGCATCCCTTGGCCGATATCAACAACTCTTCGAAGTTGAGAGTGCGCGCTACCCGGAGGCGGACGCATTCGGCGTATGCATGGCAGTCGTCGATTTCGGGGCGACACAGGTCGTTTTGGTAAGTGTCGAAGCACCAGCAATGACAGCGGTGGCAACGCGTGTGCGGAACTACGTCGCGCGTAGAGGACAAGGCCCGTGCGTCCTTGTTCTCTGTTCGCCAAAGCAGCCAAATCCGATAAATTTAAATGTGGCCGATACGTGCGGAGTAGCTCTCCGCCTGTGTGCGAATAGAGAGCCGCCACGCACCTACCTGAATTCCACGCTGCAAGCTTAGTCGCGTGCTTGCTATTGGTGCGGAATAAGGCCAATTAGATTAGTACAACGTAATATGTTGAGTAAGGGGCAGTGTCATGTATCCCGATATGTTTGCATGTGAGCCCGGGCTCCAAAAAGACAGAAGCCCCGGAAACTCGCTCGAAGAAGAGGCGGACTGGCGAAAGTGCGCCCATGTCCAACTCACAGCGTCGCGCATTTCTATCGCATTCTGGCGTGACACTGCGGAACATGAGCGGCAGTTGCGCGCTCCAGTACTTGAAGCACATTACATTATCGAAGTGCTGCTGCGGAACACCATCGTGGACTGCTTTCGAAATGGTCGACGTATAACGAAGGGCACGGGAGGATTTGGGGGCACTCAAATCGCAGCGCCCGGAGAAGAAATCCGTTGCAGCTTCAGAAGACCGGTCGAAGCAGTCCATGTATTCGTGCCGCGCGCGATTCTCGTCGCAACCTATGAGGAACTGCAGCAATGCAGCTGTCCACCTGAATATCATTTGTCGGACCCCGGGTTTGCCCCCGACACCGTGATGGGTAAGCTGGGGTGTACCTTGCTCGAGGCCACGAGCTTGCGAAGTCCATTTTCTGGTCTTTATTGCGAGAGCCTTGGCATGGCGATTCTTGCTCGCGCGATGGAGTTTCAAAATGCGTTTTCAGATGAGGGTCTTCGCCAAGGACTTGCGCCTTGGAGGCTGAAGCGTGCCATTGAGTACATCGAGGACAATCTCGGTGAGCAGATTAGCCTGACAGACCTAGCAGAACGCGCGGGCTTGAGTCGGATGCACTTTGCTGCACAATTCAAGCTTGCCACGGGACTGAGTCCGCATGCATACCTGACAGAGAAACGGCTTGGTGCAGCCAAATCACTACTTGCGGAAGGCCGCCTGCCGATTGCACAAATTGCCTACGCTGTGGGATTTCATACGCAGGCGCATTTCACGACGGTGTTCCGCAAGGCGACGGGTTTGACACCGAAGCGTTGGAGGGAACAGGCCTCACGGTCAAAGCGATAGCGGGCAATGGCCGGCCTCTCGAAGCGGGGAAACAGGAAGGGCAAAGCTCGCACAATATGAAAAGTGACGCAAAAACGTTCTATACATGCGCGGACGCTGATGTAAAAATTCCCGCGCGATATCGGGCCAAGGTGACGACGTAAGCGGATGCTGACGAAGCGTCATGTCTGGTCCCAAGGGAACTGCGCTTTAGGGCGTTCAAGGCTTGAGCCTCTTAGCGGCTGCCTCCGTATGTGGTCCAATACCGTTGCGTCGCGGGTTGCTAGCAAGTGCGTGAGTTAGCGTGCTTTCTGGCGTTGGCATATTCCAAATTGCTTACGGTTTTGCCGAGGCCATAGCGGCGGTCCGGCGGCGATGTCACTTTTTTACTTGGCCCCGATTTTAAAAGCATCTCTCGACTATGGCAGAAACTCGACGTCGAACTCCGACCGAATTCGCCCGTTTTGGGCGCGTCGATAGAATCGGAGCGATTGAAGCGTTGCACGCCAGATTTGAAGACCATCGCTTCGCCGTCCACGCGCACGATACCTGGTCGATAGGAGCCGTGGTGGCGGGAGCGAAAGACATCGCGGCGAAAAAAGGACGCGAACGGGTCTTTGGGCAAAACCAGGTTTACTGCATGCCTCCCGAGAGTCCGCATGCCGGGAAGACGGTCGGCGGAATGTGCGAGTACGTGATGCTTTATGTTCCCGACGAAGCGTGGCGGCAGCAGTGTGCAGCCTTCGACGTGGACATTCGCCAACTCACGCGGGAATTCCCGGGTGACCTGCGACAAATGCGGCTCACACAGGCGTTCGTGGACCAGATTATCGTGTCGCCGGAGACGGTAGATGCGTGGTCGGGGGAGTGGGCGCTCTTCTGTGAATCGCTGCTGGGTAAGTATCGGGGTTCGCCTTCCTCGAAAGCCGCGTCATCGCTGCGGATGCGTACGGAGCCAGGTCTTCACCGTGCGTACGAATTCATGCATGAGTTCTGGAATCGAAACGTATCGCTAGAAGACCTATCGCGCGAGTCTTCGATGTCGGCATCGGATGTATGTCGCCGCTTCTCATCGGCCTACGGTCTGACCCCGCACAGATACCAGTTAGTGCTTCGCGTAACCAAAGGTAAGTCGCGGCTGCTCGAAGGCGTCGATATATCGGATGTAGCGACTGAGACTGGATTTGCCGACCAGAGCCATTTCGGGCGCCACTTCAAGTCAATCTTCGGCGTTACCCCGGGAACGGTCGCAAAAGCTCGTCGGTAGGCGTTGTATAGCTTCTTGGTGCGCTATGCCCAGCTATGTAGCGACTCGCGACATGTGTTTTGAGCGCCTCGACAGATACATACGCGCGCCAGAATCCGGTGGATATCCGAGCAGGTCAGCGAGCTTAAATGTGTCGTTGAGACCACGCTTTGGGAACTACAATTTCTGCAATTAGGTGAGTTTCACAAGCATGAGGTAGGCCTCCACGCTGGCCAGGTTTGCAGTTCGCTTTCAACTCGAAATCGGAAGTGCAGGTACGGTAGGAGGCAAGATGCAACTCAATCATGCATACGGTGACGGAATCGCGAACAGGTTCCGTCTGAAGAGCGCCCCTTCAATCACGACCCACCTCCGCCCGGGAGCATTCTTCGCTGCGACGCATATGCTGTGCGGGGATGAGGGTATCGGGCAGACGCTCCCTATTCCAGCTCGTTCCGCGTACATAGTTTGCATTCTCTTCCAGCCCTTGGTTCACGAGCTATGGCTGGCGGGGAAGCCGGTCCCCGTCGGCCCTCTGCCGGCCGGAACGATTTCCGTGGTGAATCTGGAGCAGGAGCCTACGGGTTACTACGGAGGACGGCTCGATTCGCTGCAGATTTACTTTCCAAAAGAAAGCCTTGCGGCGATGGCTGACGATGGAGACACACCGTTGGTCCACGACGTGGTTATCCCAAATGGGACGATTGACCCGGTTGCGTATCAACTTAGCCTGCTGATGCGTCCAGCGCTCACGCATCCGGAGCAAGCGAACCTGCTGTTCCTGTCGGGACTGATGGAGGCTCTTTTCGCCCATCTGTCGTGGCGGTACGGAAATCTCGCCGCAAAACGCGCCCCTTTCAAAGGCGGGCTCTCGCCGAGAGACCTTGCACGAGCGAAAGAGCTTATCGACCAAAATCTCTCGGGTGATGTCAGCCTGGCCCTGCTTGGAAAGGAGTGCGGGATGTCGCCAAACCATTTCGCCCGTGCCTTCAGGCAATCGACCGGCGTTCCGCCGCATCGGTGGCTTCTGTCACGCAGGGTCGAATTGGCCAAAATCATGTTGGAGCGGGGCGAGATGACTGCATCTGAGATTGCCTCCGCGACCGGGTTCGCGGACCAAAGCCATTTCATTCGCGTCTTCTCGCAGATTGTCGGTGCCACTCCAAAGGTCTGGAAAGCAGGACAGAGGCGCTAACGATTGCCCCAAGGCATTACGGTAAGAATATCCAATCTTGATAAGATTCTTCTATAGCATGGCGGGTTCGGTAGGCAAAATACCACCCAAATGAAGAGGATGCGTAGAAAGATAAAATATTACCGCGCGTGTGGTCATAGCATTCCAAGCGGGAAAGGCGAGGAGATGTGCAAGTTTCCGCTTTAGTCGGCTGTTTGATACATCGACCCTGTCGCGCGGTTGACTGAGGGCCTTGTTTGCAAAGTTCCTAGTTCCGGTGAAACCGAATCAGGAGGCGAAAATGAGGCGGCTATTCAAGACCAGCGGAGAAACGATAGACTTGAAGGGTCCTTTTTCCGCACGCGATGTTAAAAAAATACTCGAAAGCAACTCTCTAACGTTCGTCATGCTGCTCGATGACGAACATATGATGGTACTTCGGGATGAGGACAGGGATGGTAGTTGCGCAATAAACGAACTGGCGACCATCATCTGTGACCTCCCGCATATGCCAAAGATGCAACATCCCATCCGGGGGGACGCGCTCATTGTTCCCGCGCGAGACATCGCACCTTACATCGACGTGATATGACTGAATCGCGCTCTGCTCTTGAGTGCATCTCTTCTGCAACCAAGTTCATCATTTGGCAAAGGCGAGCAAATCTGCATTGACCTTGTCGGCCTGTGTTGTGCACATGCCGTGCGGGGCTCCTTGGTACACTTTGAGGGTTGCGTTGCTCAGCAGTTTGGAGGACAGCGCAGCCGAGTCAGATATTGGCACTATTTGGTCGTCATCTCCGTGCAGGATGAGAGTGGGAATCTTGATTTTCTGAAGGTCTTGCGTGAAATCTGTTTCAGAAAATTGCTTTACGCAGTCGTACTGGCCTTTGATTCCGCCGCGCATACCTTCGAGCCAGAACTCATCGATTACCCCCTGCTGAGGTGTCGCGCCTTGACGGTTGTAGCCATAGAACGGCAGCGCAAGGTCCTTGTAAAATTGGGCACGTTGCAACACACCAGCTCGAATCTTGTCGAATACATCTATCGACAACCCGCCGGGATTGCTCGCACTCTTGAGCATAACCGGCGGTATGGCTCCAATAAGAACGGCTTTGGAAACACGCTTCGTTCCATGGCGTCCGAGATAACGAACGACTTCTCCACCGCCAGTTGAATGGCCAACGAGTATCGCATCTTTCACATCGAGCATGTCGAGCAAACCGGAGAGGTCGTCGGCATACGTGTTCATGTCGTTACCGTCCCAGGTCTGAGTGGAACGACCGTGGGCACGGCGGTCGTGGGCGATTACGCGATAGCCCTGAAGTCCAAGATAGAGCATCTGAGGGTCCCACGCGTCAGCGTCGAGAGGCCATCCGTGCGAAAAGACGATTGGCTTACCCTTTCCCCAATCCTTAAAGAATATCCGTGTCCCATCTTTGGTTGTATGGAAACTGCTGCCATTGCTCATCAAGGGCTCCTTCCGGGAAGAAGAACCCTGAGCAGCGGCACTTGTCGCTAGTGCGGATAATGGCGCGCCGGCGAGGGCGGCAAGGGCGGCGATGGTACGACGACGCTTTATGAAGCTCGGGACACTTCGCAGGTCGCTTTTCATGGAGCCTCCTTGCAAGATATCGTCATTCAGGAGGCGACGCCCGCGATTAGTCAAAGGCGAAATCGAGCTCCATGTCAACCAGTGATTGCCATCGCGTCTTGCAGGCCGTAGCTGGTTCTGGTGACTCGATACTGCGCGCGCCAATACCTGATTTGTTCCCATTTCGCACGGACACGTGTCGGAACGGCACGGAGAAGACGCCGATTCTTCCCCGCGTCGAGGCAAATGATTTCCTTCAGCTGATAGCAAGGTATGGCGCACCATATAAGGAGGGGCGCCACGTAGGATTCAAACGCGGGTGTTATGAAGAGGAGTTGGCGCTGGTTTGCTGGTTAACCTCGGTGAGAGCGTTATGCAGCCCATGCAGCGTCATATTTTCATGCGGCCGATTCGACCAGAGGTTTCCAGCCTTGCCCCCACTAAGCAACACGAAATCAGGATTTCTTCGGGTCCCACCGGTAGCTGTTCATCTGCGGGTTCAACTCCGTCTCTGCGAGGTTGTTCGCAAAGTTACATAGCGTCGCTAGGCTGACGCCCAGCACGACATCAAGGGCATTTTGGTCGTTGAAGCCCGCCTGTTTGAAGGCCGTGAGAGCAGAATCCGACACTGCACCCCGAGACGAGATAATTTCTCGCGTAAGTGACGCCACAGCATTCAGTCGGTCGTCCTTTATCTGCTCACCATCTCGAGCAGCCTGAACGATATGGTCAGGCAATTGAGCCTTCTTGAGCGCAACAGCGGTATGGCCCGCGACACAGAAGCCACAACCATGGACCGTCGCAGCGACGATTTGGACAATCTCTCGTTCGGCCAGAGACAACGACCCCTTCGCATTGATTTCCCCGAGGGTGAAGTATGCAGAGGTTGCCGCCGGCGAGTTGGCTAGCGTTGCGACGAGGTTGGGAAGAAAGCCGTTGTTTGCCAGCGAACGTTCAAGAAAAGGGCGGCTTTCAGAGGGGGCTGTCTCTGCGGTGTGAAGGTGCATGCGGCTCATGACGCTCTCCAGTAAAGGGTGCTGCTATTTTCGGCTCCGCCCCCCGGAAATACAGACCCGTCCGGCTCAAGTTTATGCTCGAACGGCTCAAGGTTGCGATGAGTCAAGCGTCACAAACCAGCGTGCGCCCGCAGGAACCGTTGGAGACTGTCATTGAATCGGATAGGGTCCTCGAGGTATGGCAAGTGACCCAAACCGTCCAGGACATCGACCTGGACTGTGCGAAGTCTGGACGCCAGGTCTTCAGTGCAGTACGAAGGCACGAACTTGTCGAGTGACCCTCGAATAATCTGGACCCAACAGCAAATGTTCTTCAATTCATGGTTCTGGTTCCAACCGACCATTTCTCCGAAGATTCGACGGATATGGATTGGGTCGCTCGCTGCGGCGGCTCGTCGAAAGCCGCGTCCAATCACCGAACCTTCCTGTACGTTCATTTCGCAAAGTAGGACAGTTGCCCATCTGTCGGCATGGTCATCTTCGAGCAGAAGGTCATAGATAGAGATGCGCTTGCTTCGGTCTTGCGGTGTGAGATTCACGAACGTGTTGACAGCAGTCAGGCAGGTTACCGCATCTGGGCGTGCGGCAGCGACGGAGAGAGCGACGCGAGCACCGGTAGAGAGCCCAACCAGAGAATAGCGGGGCAACTGCAGTTGGTCCAGCAAGGCAACGATGATACCCGCGAAGCTCTGAAACGAGAGGGCATGGCCCGACGACGCGCCGTGACCCGGGAGGTCAGGGCAAATGACGCGATAGTCACGCTGAAAATAACGGCGTTGATAAGCCCAATTCGTTGACCGCCCCCCAAACCATGTACGAAAACGACGGGAATACCTTCGCCTTCGTCGGAAAAATAGATGTCGGCGTTACCTATTGTCGCGCGCATCTTCAACCTCGCTATCCGGGGGAATCTGTCATCGAAGATGCATGTCCGGCCAGGTGCGTGACCGTGCATCGTTTTGACTGCATTCTTGTTTCAAGAACAGTCAATTCGCGCTAGCGCTGCTACTCATGTTTGCTATCGCCGATAGACTGAGGCATACGAATTCCGGACACCGCCGGAGCGCTAAATCCGTCGGGACGGGCTATCAACCTCTACATCGAACAGTACTATGAACATCATCGTGCATCACCTCGAGAACTCGCGTTCGCAATGCGTCCTATGGCTGCTGGAGGAGTTACGGCTGCCCTATCGTGTGGTTCGCTATTCGCGGGACCCGATTTCAGGTCTCGCTCCCGATGCTGCACGTGACATTCACCCGCTCGGGAAGCGCTGCCGGTTATTCAGAACGACAATCTGACAATCGCAGAGTCGGGGCTGATTTTCGAGCATATCTTGAATCAATCTGATGTGAAGATTGGGTGACCAACTGATTCGGAAAGTAGTCATCGGTACCAGCATTTCATGCACTACGCGGAAGGCTCACTCATGCCACCGCTTTTCGCGCTATTGGTGTTGCAGCGAATGGGCGAAGCGGGACAGTCTGCAGCGGCGGATTTGAAGCGCTCTTTCGCGGGCCATCTCGCATGGATGGACGCCGAACTCGGTGGGCGACCGTGGTTTGCGGGTGAATCATTCACTGTTGTCGACATCATGATGAGCTTTCCGTTGGAGGCTGCACGTCAACGTGGTGGACTCGATGGGACATGCTCCAATCTCAATGAGTTTCTGGGTCGTATCCACTCGCGACCCGCCTATCGCGCCGCGATTGAAGCGGGTGGTCCCTACGCCTTGGCATGATGGCCATGGACGTCGGGAGGACCGTCAAAAGCCGGATGCGACTCAAGAAACACAGGTAGGTCTGTCACGGGTGGTTTTGCAGGAATTTCGAAGAACATTTCGCAAACCCACCCGCGATGATACGAAGCGTGATTCACGAGATGCATTAACATCGCGGCGGAACGTGGCTCGGCGATCTGATGGGCTGGCGGCTGCCGTTCCTGGTAGTGGCTGCCATGGGCGCGTTGGCGACTATCGGCCTCTGGCGGCGTCTGCCCGCGCTTGCCGCTCAGCGCAGTGCCGGCACCATTCTGTCGCAGCTCGCCTTGCTGAAAAGCCAGGCGTTGATGCCGCTCTATGCGATCGCCGCGCTGGGCATGGGAGCGACGTTCGCGGTGTTCACTTACCTGTCGCCGCTGTTGATTCATACCACGGGGTTCAGAAGCGAAGGCGTAACCCTCGGGCTGATGGTGTTCGGACTCGGCTCCGTGGTGGGGACGATCGGCGGCGGTCGCCTGTCCGACCGCAATGGCCCGAAGCTCAGCATGAACATCGCGTTGGCCGGCATCGCGGCATCGGTCGCCGCGCTCTGGCTCACCGCACACCAGCCGGTGCTGGTGTTGGTCAACCTGTT
This sequence comes from Paraburkholderia sp. GAS334, assembly GCF_050436625.1. Lineage (NCBI taxonomy): Bacteria > Pseudomonadati > Pseudomonadota > Betaproteobacteria > Burkholderiales > Burkholderiaceae > Paraburkholderia > Paraburkholderia sp. GAS334. Next base: position 64,085 of record NZ_JBNDMO010000027.1, read on the forward strand.
TGTCTGGGGCGCGTTCGCCTTCGCCGTTCCTCCCATCATGCAGGCTACCGTCGTGCTCGTGGCTCGACGCGTGGCGCCGGAGGCGGTCGGTACGGCGGCGGGGCTCAACGTCGCTGCGTTTAATCTCGGCATCTCTGGCGGGTCCTTCCTCGGCGGACTGACGCTGGCAGGCGCCAACGTCCTTACGACGGTGTACGCCGGCGTGGCTCTGGCGGTGGTGGGACTCGTGGTTGTCGCGATGTATCGATGGTCGGAGCGTCCGGCTGCCGCGCCTGCCCGAAACGCGCTGGGACGGTGCTAAACAAGCGCCCCCCTCGACGACACCGAATCATCCAACGAGAAACATCATGAACCTATCAAAGCCTCATGTACTGCAACCCGGACAACGGACCGTCGTGTGCGGATAATCTGTGTCGCGTCGGCGGCTGCCAAGATTCACGCCTTGGGATACCAGCGCATTTCCAATGCCTGCCGGCATTTGACTGATTGGATATTCGACGCAACTGGTCATTGTGTCCAACGCAGGTCAACTTCAGCCATGTCGATGGCACCTCGATGGTGCGGAATCGTCACGACAGCAAAATCACGATCGAGATCGCGGCTAGGGAGAATGGACATGCCGCGCATCATGTTTGTCATGACACGATCGTTCTCTGTCACGAAAGGGGCCTCTGTGCCTATGCTTGTTGTACCGGCCGCATGAGCCGGTGTTTTCAGGAAGCAAAGGGCCACGGCCGTGGCGGCGCTGATAGCCCAAACGTTACGTCCATTCACGATTGCCGAGCATGGCCGTCGACCTTTGAGAACCCTTGGAATGGACAGTCGCTTGGACCCAAGTCTGCGCGGTCGGATGAAGTCCCACGAACGCCATATCTATTCGGACTTGTAGGGAAGCGTCATCGACGCCTGACATAAAGTCCGTCAGTTTGGAAAAATGACGATTGAGCATCGGATGCCCTGGACTTATCTCTGCACAATTCCATGAGAGACGATGGCCGAAAACTTCATCTACCACTTACTACATGTTTAATTGAGGAACACCGCCTAGCGCTCGCATGTTGCCGTCGAGCGTGTGGGCATTGCGTCTGTCGTGATCTTCAAAAAGCCGCCAAAATCCCGCATTGCTAAAGGGTAGATACTAACCTAACCTTCCGAACACTTAATCTAAGCGGAGGCTCGGCGGCCATCCGTCTCTCTACTATAGGACTCGGCATGAACTGTGATCCAACCGATACGGCCGTGGTCTTCATCGACCCGCAGAACGACGTGCTGAGCCCGACGGGCAAGAATTGGGGCGCGGTGGGTGCTAGCGTCACGGAAAACAGAACTGTCGAAAACATGTTGAGGATCTTCAAGGCCGCAAAAGCCGCGAAGGTCAATGTATTCATATCTCCGCATTACTTCTTTCCGACCGATCGCGCATGGAAGTTCAACGGTCCGCTGGAAGCGGACGAGTTCGCAACCGGTACGTTCGCGCGAGAAGGCGCTCTGAACCTCCAGGGATTTGAAGGCTCGGGCGCAGATTGGCTGGCGGAGTTCAAACCTTACATTGATGACGGCCAAACCATCGTCGTGAGTCCCCACAAGGTCTTCGGTCCGCAAACGAATGACCTTGTACTGCAATTACGCAAACGTCACATGAGCAAAGTGGTGCTCGGCGGCATGCTCGCCAACATGTGCGTGGAGGCTCATTTGCGGGACTTGCTCGAGCAGGGCTTCGAAGTGTCGGTCGTAGCCGATGCGACCGCAGGACCTCGTCATCCCGTTTGGGGTGATGGTTATAAAGCCGCGATGATCAACTATGCGTTTCTCGCCCACGCCGTAGTATCCACTGACGACGTCATCGCGGCGATGACTTGAATCTCTGTGCGTTGACGTCCGAACTTCCTCACGTCACATGCCTCTCTGTGCAGCTTATACACACAGTGCTGAGCCGCGGCTCGAAATCCTCGAGCAAAAGTGATCGCGGATCGGCCATCCGACCCAAGGAGCATCGCAATGACCAGTTCGGCTTCCAGTACTTCGTCTGCTGCTAACAGTACCAGTCCTGCCGTTCCCGTCACGCATCATCGAACGGCGGTTGTGGAGGGATTGAAGATTTTCTACCGTCAGGCCGGTCCGCTGGGCGCTCCCGTTGTCCTGCTATTGCATGGTTTTCCAACCTCGTCACACATGTTCAGGAACCTGATCCCTGCACTCGCCGACCGCTACCACGTGGTTGCGCCGGACTACCCCGGCTATGGTCAGAGCGACATGCCGGATCGTGCTGAATTCGCCTACACGTTTGATCGCTATGCCGAACTAGTGGACGGCCTGCTCGACCAGCTCGGCACGCGTCGGTACACGATGTATGTCATGGACTATGGCGCGCCCGTGGGCTGGCGGCTTGCTCTCAAGCATCCGGACCGCGTGGCAGGTTTTATCGTCCAGAACGGAAATGCCTACGACGAGGGCCTCAAGGGATTCTGGGATCCGATCAAGGCCTATTGGGCCGACGGCTCGGACGCCAGCCGGAAAGCATTGCTGCCGCTGCTCACGCTCGAGACGACCATTTTTCAATATACCGATGGCGTGTCCGACCGCACGCGTGTTTCCCCGGACAACTGGGTCCATGACCAGGCGCTGCTCGATCGCCCCGGCAACAACGACATCCAGCTCGACCTGTTCTATGACTATCGAACCAATCTGCCTCTTTACCCGAAGGTGCAGGCGTATTTCCGGGAGTTTAAGCCGCCGATGCTGATCGTGTGGGGCAAGAACGACGTCATCTTCCCAGCGGACGGCGCGTATCCGTACAAAGAGGATTTGCCGGACGTTGAGACTCATCTGCTCGACACGGGTCATTTCGCGCTGGAAGACAAGGCGGACGAGATGGTGCCGCTGATACGCGACTTCCTTGCTCAAAAGGTCGATTCAAGACCGTGATTGAATCTTATGGTGATTCCTATGCTGACGACGAATTTCGCTGGCATTGATATTTAATGTCTATGCGTGTCGGTTCGCCGGGTGTGGTCCTTGAACGTTTTTGCCACGCCGGCACTTGCGCGGATTTCACCTAGTGGATGCCTTGCGGTTCGCCATCAACTCACCGACCTCCATGGCATGTGCTGTGCCCCACCGCATAACGGGGCGAGCGCGCTTGCCAGGGTCAGGCCGAATGCTGTTAGCGAGTACTTGACTCGCGGCGGAATCTCCTTGTAGTCGACACGATTGACGAGGCCATCTGTCTCCCATTCCTTCAATTGCTGGATTAGCATCTTGTGGCTAACTGCTCCGACCGCCCGCTTTGGTTCGCCATAACGTCGCGTGTCGTTTGCGAGGTGAAACAGGATCAGGGGCTTCCATTTACCCCCGATCACCGCCAGCGTTACGTCGAGGCCGCAGGTGAACAGATCCATTTTCATGCGGCATCCCAATGTTACTTACCAAAAGATGAATACTATCTAAAAGTGTGGTTAAGGTCTGCGATGCCTGGACACAATTTATGATTTTGCAAGGAACACGCATATGGGTAGGCTGACGGGAAAGGTCGCGCTGGTGACCGGAGGCAATAGCGGCATCGGGCTCGCGAGCGCGAAGCGCTTCGTAGAGGAGGGGGCGTTCGTGTTCATCACGGGGCGGCGCCAGACCGAGCTGGACAAGGCTGCGGCGGCCATCGGGCACAACGTGTGGGCGCTTCAGGGCGACGTGTCAAAGCTCGATGATCTCGACCGGATTTTCGCCGCAGTGCAGGCGGAGAAGGGGCATCTCGATGTGCTGTTCGCGAACGCGGGACTAGGCTCGCTTGCGCCGCTCGGAGCGATCACGGAGGCGCAATTCGATCTTACATTCAACGTCAACGTGAAAGGGACGCTGTTCACGGTCCAGAAGGCGTTGCCGCTGATGAACGCAGGTGCCTCGATCATCCTTACCGGGTCGACGACAGGTTCGAAGGGGACGCCGGCATTCAGCGTATATAGCGCAACGAAAGCGGCAATCCGCAATTTCGCGCGCAGCTGGGCGCTCGATCTGAAAGACTCCGGAATCCGCGTGAACGTACTGTCTCCCGGTGCAACGGCGACGCCGGGCCTGATGGAGAGCCTTGTCTCGGGCGCTCAGCTCGATGCGATGCTCGGTGAGCTTAAAGTGCAGACGCCGCTCGGGCGTATAGCTGATCCGGATGAAACGGCTGCCGTGGCGCTGTTCCTAGCGTCGGACGAGAGTAGCTTTATGACCGGCAGTGAAGTGTTTGTCGACGGCGGTTTGGCGCAGGTCTAATCCGGACTGGACGGCGACGGACATTCTTTCCGCAGTGGCCGATACGTTATCGGTGGCGTTCGCCACTAGCGTCCGTTCCACTTCGGGAAGAGCCATTGCTGCTTCAGCACGGCGACCGTCCGCTCAGGGTCGAAATGCGTCCGACGGACGACACACAGCTACAGTGCTCAATTGGTGCAATGCAACCAAGAACGCCGGCATCAACCAGCAAATACGGATAG
>NZ_JBNDMO010000028.1:0-60514 GCF_050436625.1 Paraburkholderia sp. GAS334
CTGTCTGGGCCTCGGGGCTCGTCTTGGGTTTGCGTGGCATACATGCTCCTTGAGCTACATGTTATGCCTTACACACAAAATTTATGACAGGCCCCGTTTGGGCTTCTTGTTGGCCTTTCCTTGTATTCATGTCGGTCTATCGGCGTTGCCCCTGTGCGGGGCGGCACCTACTTTTCTTTGTCCTTGCCAAGAAAAGTAGGCAAAAGAAAGGCGCCGAAAACTCGTCCGTTCCGGGGTGCGTCGCCACCGGGGAATGGCACCCCATGAAGTGTCGCCCCCGCCCTTCAAACGACATGGGTCCGCGCACGATCTGATCCCCCGCACAGCACACTTCGTGACAAAGCACTCATCCACCCCGCTCCGCGCGATGCGCGTCGCGGACGGACGGACGGGCGAGCGAGCGAGCGGTGCAAGTGTCGATGCGGGGTGACGGCTGAGGGGCGCGGTGAAATGCATGCAAAATGCAGCGCGACGCGAAGTTATGCCGGACGGCGACGCACGAAGTGCGGAGTCGGAAGAATGAGCCCTGTGTCACGAGCGGTGCTGCGCGGGGGATCGGATCGTGCGCGGACCAAGGTCATATGAAGTGTGAGGGCGACACTTCGTGGGGTGCCATTCCCCGCCAGCGACACAATCTGGAGCTATCGAGTTTTCGGCGCCTTTCTTTTGCCTACTTTTCTTTGGCAAGGACAAAGAAAAGTAGGTGCCGCCCCGCACAGGGGCGACGCCAATAGACCGACATGAACACAAGGAAAGGCCAAAAAAACCTAAGCCGCATGCAATGCAGAAGAAGAAGAGGAAGAGGAGGAAGCATCCAGAACCTCATCGCGCGGCAACAAGCGCCTATCAGCGAATGCATCGCCGATCATCAAAAGACTAGGCTGAGCTTCATCAAGCCAATGCTGTGCCTCTCCGCAAGCGAGACCCTCGAGCGTTAAAGTCAGCGAACGCTCCCGAACCGTACTGCAAGCCTCAACAATAGCAACAGGCGTCGACCCGGCGCGCCCAGCGTCAATCAACCGTTGTGCGATCTCAGGCGCGCTATCCCGCCCCATGTAAAACACCAGCGAATCCGCCTTCACCTGCTCGCGGATTTCTTCAGTATCCGCAGCCCGGCTGTGCGTCGCCAGCGCAACACTGCGCGACACCCCGCGCAGCGTCAACGACCGCTTCAAGGCCGAAGCACTGGCCAGCGCAGCCGTAATCCCAGGCACAACCTCATACTCGATGCCCGCGGCTTCCAACGCCCGCATTTCCTCATCGGCACGGCCAAACAACATCGGATCGCCGCCCTTCAGACGCACAACCACATCGTGCTCTAAAGCCGCGTCCACAATCTGCTTGTTGATAAAATGCTGCGCCGTCGAACGCTGACCGCATCGCTTGCCCACCGCGATCCGGCGCGCGTACGTAGGCGCGTAGTCGAGCATCGCGGGCTCGACCAGCGCGTCGTGCAGCACCACGTCCGCCATGCCCAGCAAGCGAGCGCCGCGCACCGTGATAAGGTCCGCTGCACCCGGTCCTGCACCAATCAGATACACCTTGCCCATTTGCTTCAATCCCGTTCGTCCAGTTCGTGCAAATACGACCGCGCTAAAGCGCGTTCACTCAAGCACTAAACGCACGAATCATGCCCGCCGCAACCGTGTGATGTGTCGCTTCGTCGATCAACACGAACGCACCGGTTCCCGGATGCGAATCGTATGCGTCCGCAACGATCGGCTTCTGCAACGTCAGCGACACACGTCCAATATCGTTCATCGTCAGATCAAGACGGTCCGTAGCGTGCGACAACGTATGCACGTCCAGCACCTGTTTGATCGCGCCGATGCGCGCGAACACGGTGTTCGTGGTCTGCTTCAGCAGATACTTGCGTTGCGTCGACAGCGGCGTGTCATCGAACCAGCACAGATCCGCTTCGAGCTTCTTCGCGGGCACTGGCGCTGCCTCGCGCTGCACGAACGTATCACCACGTGATACGTCGACGTCTTCCGCAAGACGGATCGTCACCGTTTGACCCGCGAATGCGCGATCGACCTGCGCCGTGCCGCCCGGCACCGGCGCAATGATTTCCGCCACCGTCGCTTCACGGTTCGCCGGCAGCACGACGATCGTATCGCCCAGCTTCACTTCGCCCGATTCAACACGGCCCATGTAGCCGCGGAAATCGTCGGCCTGGCTGCCGTCCTGGCGCGCCACCCATTGCACCGGGAAACGCAGCGCCTGACCCGTCGGAATCTCGACCGGCAACGCTTCGAGCACGTCGAGCAGCGGTTCGCCCGCGTACCACGGCATACGCTCGCTCGCGGTCACAATGTTGTCGCCCTTCAGTGCCGACACCGGCACGAAGCGCACATCGTTCAGACCCAGCTGACGCGCAAGTTCGACATACGCATCGCGGATTTCGTTGAAGCGTGTTTCGCTGTAGTCGACCAGATCCATCTTGTTGATCGCGACGATCGCATGTTGCAGACCCAGCAGCTTCACGATCGCGCTGTGACGCTTCGTTTGCGGCAGCAGTTGTGCAACGCCATCCACGAACGTGACACGCGTCGCGTCGACGAGAATGATCGCGGCGTGCGCGGTCGATGCGCCCGTCACCATGTTGCGCGTGTACTGCTCGTGGCCCGGCGTGTCGGCGATGATGAACTTGCGCTTCGCAGTCGCAAAGTAGCGATACGCCACGTCGATCGTGATGCCCTGCTCGCGTTCGGCTTCAAGGCCGTCCGTCAGCAGCGACAGATCGATTTCGTCGCCCACGGTGCGCTTGTTCTTCGCACGCGACAGCGCCGACAGCTGGTCCGACAGCACAGCCTTGCTGTCATACAGCAGACGCCCGATCAGCGTGCTCTTGCCATCATCGACACTACCTGCAGTAATGAAACGCAGCACGCCGAGGTCTTCTGGTTGATGAATACTCATGATTGCATTGCCCTCGTGTGCCTTAGAAATAACCTTGCTTCTTGCGTGTTTCCATCGCGGCTTCCGATGCCTGGTCGTCCATCCGGGTCGCGCCGCGTTCCGTGATTTCGGTCACGGCCGTTTCGGCGATGATCTTTTCCAGATCATCCGCATCGCTTTCCACCGGGCACGTGCAGCTGATGTCGCCCACGGTGCGGAAACGCACGAGCGCCGTTTCGCTGGTCTCGCCTTCGCGCATCGGCGTAAGCGGCGTCACCGGCACGAGCAGGCCATTGCGACGCACGATTTCGCGATGATGCGCGTAATAGATCGACGGCAGTTCGAGCTTCTCGCGCGCAATGTATTGCCATACGTCGAGCTCAGTCCAGTTCGAGATCGGGAACACACGCAGATGCTCGCCGTTATGCAGACGTGCGTTAAAGAGGCTCCACAGTTCCGGACGTTGCGCCTTCGGATCCCACTGACCAAACTCGTCGCGGAACGAGAAGATGCGCTCTTTTGCACGCGCCTTTTCTTCATCGCGACGCGCGCCGCCGATCATCGCCGTGTAGCCGTATTGCTCGATGGTTTCGAGCAGCGTCACCGCTTGCGCCGCATTGCGCGAATCCAGTTCGCGACGCAGACGCACCGTGCCGCGTTTGATCGAATCTTCGACGTGGCCCACCACGAGCTGCGCGCCAATTTCCTTGGCACGACGATCGCGGAAGTCGATCACTTCGTCGTAGTTATGGCCGGTGTCGATGTGCACGAGCGGGAACGGCAACACCGTCTTGCGGTTCGCGCCGAGGCCGAACGCCTTCAGTGCCAGATGCAGCACGACGACCGAATCCTTGCCGCCCGAAAACAGCAGCGCGGGGTTGCTGCATTCGGCAACCAGTTCGCGCAGGATGTGAATCGACTCGGCTTCGAGCCAGTCGAGGTGATCCATCCGGTTCGCGGTGTTGGCGAGCGGAGCATTCAGTGCGGGATCGAGCGTCGTGCTCATGGTGTGTCCTTCCTTGGTTCACATCGCAAGTGGTGACTTGCGACGCGGTATTCAATCGTTCAATCGATATTCTTCAGCGGCAACCACTCAGGCTCAGGCAGCGGAGTTCTCCGCGCCGGCAACCGCAATCGGAATCGTCGTGATGTGCAGGCCGCATTCCTTCGTATCGCGCGATTCCCACCACCAGCGCCCTGCCCGGCTATCCTCGCCGGGACGGATGGCGCGCGTGCACGGTTCGCAGCCGATACTCGGATAACCGCGTGCATGCAGCGGATTGACCGGCACATCGAACGCCTTGAGGTATGCCCACACATCGGCTTCGGTCCAGTCGGCGAGCGGGTTGAACTTGGCGATGTTGCGTGCGCCGTCGTGCTCTTCCTCGTGCAGTTCGGCACGCGTCACCGACTGTTCGCGACGTTGACCCGTCACCCATGCACTCACATCCGACAGCGCGCGGTTAAGCGGCTCGACCTTGCGAATTTCGCAGCAGCGTTTGCGCAGATCGATGCTTTCGTAAAACGCGTTCAGACCGTGTTGCGCGACGTATTCGTCAACGGCATCCGCTTGCGGATGAAACTGTTCGATGTCGTAGCCATAGCGCTCTTTCACGCGGCCGAGCATGCCGAGCGTTTCCGCATGCAGACGTCCGGTGTTGAGCGAGAAGATGCCGACTTTCACGCCGCGCGAAAGAATCGCGTGGGTCAAGAGCATGTCTTCCGCGGCGAGGCTGCTCGCGAGCTTCACATTTGCGTGACGCGCCGCGATCGAGTCGAGCAGCGTATCCAGCCGCCCGATCTTCGCTGCGAGCTCAGGCGTCACTGTTCCAGTGGCGTCGCTCATGCCGAAGCCTTTTGTGCAGCCGCAGCTTCGCGGCGACGGAACAGCGGCGTCGGATCATCGACCGCGCCCTGATACTGCACGGTGAAATCGTCGAACGCCTTCAGCGCGTCGTGGATGTCCTTGTCTTCGCGTACGGCAAACGCATCGAAGCCGCAGCGATACATGAGTCGCACCTGATCGCGCAGCACGTCGCCGATTGCGCGCAGTTCGCCCTTGTAGCCATAGCGTTCGCGCAACAGGCGACCAATGCTGTAGCCGCGGCCATCGCGGAACACCGGGAAGTCGATTGCGATCAGCGCGACCTTGTCGAAATCACCGACGATATCCGCCGGTTCGCTGTCCGGCTCGAGCCATACAGCGATTTCGCCTGCGTTGCGCGACGCGATCAATGCATCGCGCGCAGCCTGCCACAACGCGAACGGCACGATCACCTTGCCGGCCGGCAGTGCTTCCACTGCGGGCAAGGTGCCGTCTTCCGTCGCGCGCACAACCGTCCAGTCATCGCTAACGATCGCGCGGTTCTTGATAATCGAAGCCATCTGCAGAATCCTTTAAGCCTGAATCGCGGGTTAGGCGTGAGCCGGTTGACGCGACGCGTACACACGTTCCTTGAACGGCGCAATACCAATGCGGTTGTACGTGTCGATGAAACGTTCGCCGTCGATGCGGTTTTCCACGAACGTATCGATCACCTTCGACACCACGTCCGGCATTTCTTCCGCCGAGAACGACGGGCCAATCACGCGACCCAGATGCGCGCCCGTCGCGCCCGAGCTTTGCTCGCCGCCAAGCGTCACCTGGTACCACTCCGAGCCGTCCTTATCGACGCCAAGCACGCCGATATTGCCGATGTGATGGTGGCCGCACGCGTTGATACAACCCGAGATGTTCAGCGACACGTCGCCGAGGTCATAAACAAAGTCGAGATCGTTGAAGCGTTCCTGAATCGCGAGCGCAATCGGAATCGACTTCGCATTCGCGAGCGAGCAGAAATCGCCACCCGGGCACGCGATGATGTCGGTGAGCAAACCGATGTTCGGCGTCGCGAAACCTTGAGCCCTGGCCAGTTCCCACAGCTCGAACAGATCGCGCTTCTTCACGTTCGCGAGAATCAGGTTCTGTTCGTGCGAGACGCGAATCTCGCCGAGCGAGTACTTGTCGGCCCAGTCGGCGATAGCTTCCATCTGCGTATCGGTCGCGTCGCCCGGCGCCACGACGCTGTTCTTCAGCGACAGCGTCACCGACGCATAACCCGACACCTTGTGCGGACGCACGTTACGCTCGACCCAGCGCGCAAATGCGCGGCTTTCAAGCAGATGGTTTTCAAACGACGCATCCGTGTCCGGCAGCTTTTCGTAAACCGGCGGCGCAAAGTATTGCGACACGCGATCGAGTTCGGCCTGCGTCAGCGTCGAAGGACCGTCCTTCAGATGCTGCCATTCTTCCTCGACCTGCTTCGAGAACTTCTCTGGGCTCAACGCCTTCACGAGAATCTTGATACGCGCCTTGTACATGTTGTCGCGGCGGCCGTAGCGGTTATACACACGCAGTACGGCTTCGCAGTACGTCAGCAGATGCTGCCACGGCAGATCTTCACGAATGATCGCGCCGACGATCGGCGTGCGGCCGAGACCACCGCCCGCCAGAATGCTCGCGACCACTTCGCCCTGCTCGTTCTTCTTCAGATACACGCCGAGGTCATGTACCTGCACGGCTGCACGATCTTCTGTCGAGCCCGACACAGCGATCTTGAACTTGCGCGGCAGCCACGCGAATTCCGGGTGGAACGTCGACCATTGACGCAGGATTTCAGCCCACGGACGCGGATCGACCATTTCATCGGGTGCGACGCCAGCGAACTGGTCAGCGGTGATGTTGCGGATGCAGTTACCCGACGTCTGGATGCCGTGCATCTGCACCGACGCCAGCTTTGCGAGAATTTCCGGCGTTTCTTCGAGCTTGATCCAGTTGTACTGGATGTTCGAGCGCGTCGAAAAATGGCCGTAGCCGCGGTCGTGCTCGCGCGCGATGCGTCCGAGCATGCGCAGCTGGTCGCTGCGCAGATTGCCGTAAGGAATCGCGATGCGATGCATGTACGCGTGGCGCTGCATGTAGAGACCGTTCTGCAGACGCAACGGACGGAACTCTTCTTCGCTCAATTCGCCCGACAGCCGGCGACGAACCTGGTCGGCATACTGCGCGACGCGCTCATCGACGATGGTCTGGTCGTACTGATCGTATTGGTACATTCGGGGACCCCATTTTTTCGTTACCGCGGCGTTCCGGCGGCCGGCGTACCGGTTACGCCGCGCCCTGTCTACCCATGTCTGTCAGCGCCAGCGGAAGAAGGTTTTAGACGCATCCTTCATTTGCTTATGACAAATACAGATATCCATATTGGAAAAGTTGGGGAAATCGTAATAAACTCGCCTTATATTTCAAACGACTTAAAAATTGTTTTCATATGCGAAGAGGTTATAAATGAACCTGCACCAGTTTCGCTTCGTGCGCGAGGCGGTCCGGCAGAACTTCAACCTCACGGAAGCGGCCAAGGCGCTGTTTACAAGCCAGCCAGGCGTGTCGAAGGCAATCATCGAGCTGGAGGATGAACTCGGCGTCGAAATCTTCACACGGCACGGCAAACGCGTCCGCTCGTTGACCGAGCCGGGCCGGATCATTCTTCAGTCGGTTGAGAAGATCCTCCAGGAAGTCGAGAGCCTGAAGCGGGTCGGTAAAGATTACGCGGCACAGGATCAGGGCAACCTCGTCATTGCCGCCACGCACACCCAGGCGCGCTACTCACTTCCGGCCGCTATCGCCGAATTCAAGAAGCGTTTTCCCAAGGTTCACCTTTCGATTCTGCAAGGCAGCCCGACGCAGGTCGCCGAAATGGTCATCCATGACCAGGCCGACCTCGCGGTCGCCACCGAGGCGATCTCCACCTATAAGGAACTGGTCTCGCTGCCCTGCTTCCAGTGGCACCACGTCGCCGTGATGCAGCCGGATCATCCGCTGCTGGACCGCAAACTGCTGTCGCTCGACGACCTGACCCAGTTTCCGCTGATTACCTATGACAACGCGTTCGCGGGCCGCACGAAGATCAATGAGGCGTTCCGTCTGCGCGGCCTGCATCCGGACATCGTGCTCGAAGCGATCGACGCCGACGTGATCAAAACCTACGTCGAGCTTGGTTTAGGCGTCGGCATCATGGCGGATATCGCGTTCAACGCCGAGCGCGACCGTCATCTGCGCGCGATGCCGGTTGGTCACCTGTTCGGCAGCAACGTGACGCGCGTCGCGCTGAAACACGGCGCGTATCTGCGCAGCTATGTGTATACGCTCGTCGAACTGCTGTCGCCGAGCCTGAACCGCCGGCTCATCGAGCAGGCGCTCAAAGGCGAGCACGAATCGTACGAGCTTTGAAGCACCTTCTACCCGGTTTATAACGATCGCTGTTTCCATTCTGCTACGGAGACCCAAACGATGCGCCTTATGTCGTACAAAAAGAACCTGCGTTACGTCGCCGCTGCCGCGGTACTCGTGATCAGCACGGTCGCCCACGCCGATATCAAGGTCGGCATCGATCTGTCGAGCACCGGCCCCGCCGCTGCGATCGGCATCACCAGCAAGAACGCGATGCTGATGTGGCCGAAGACGATCGCCGGCCAGAAAGCCGAATACATCATTCTCGACGACGGCTCCGATCCGGGCGCCGCGGTGCGCAACATCCGCAAGCTCATCAACGAAGATCACGTCGATGTGATCGTCGGTCCGAATATCACGCCGGCTGCGCTCGCGGCACTCGATCCGGTCGCGGAAAACCAGACGCCCATGATCACGCTGATCGGTTCGGCCAGCGTGGTCGAACCGCAGGAAGGCAAGCGCGTATGGGCCTTCAAGATGGCGCAGACCGACAGCGCGATGGCCGACGTGATGACGCGTTACATGGCGAATCACAATGTGAAGACGGTCGGCTTCATCGGCTTCGCGGATAGTTATGGCGACAGCTGGCTCAACGAGTTCACGAAGTTCGCGACGCTGCGCCACATTCAGGTTGTCGCAACGGAACGCTTTAACCGGACGGACGCGAGCGTGACGGGTCAGGTGCTGAAGCTGATCGCCGCGAAGCCGGACGCGGTTCTCGTCGCAGGCGCCGGCACGCCAACGGTGCTGCCGCAGCGCACGCTGGTGGAACGCGGCTTCAAGGGGCCGATCTACCAGACGCACGGCATCGCGACGCCGGAGTTCATCAAGCTCGGCGGCAAGGATGTCGAAGGCACACTGTTTCCGACGCAGCCTGTTGTCGTCGCGCGTACGTTGCCGGCGGATCATCCCGCCAAAAAGGCCGCGATTGCGTTCGTCAACGCATATGAAGGGCAATACGGTCCGAACACCGTCACGCAGTTTGCGGGCGATGCGGCTGGTGTGTATCCGCGTCTTAACGATGCGGTGGCTCGCGCGCTGAAAACGGCGCAGCCTGGCACGCCGGAGTTTCGCGCTGCGCTGCGCAGTGAACTCGAGCACGCGCATGAACTGGTCGTGCCGAACGGTGTCGTTAATACCAGTGCGAAGGACCACGTGGGCCTCGATCAGCGCGCAAGCGTGATGGGCATCATCAAGGACGGGAAGTTTACGTATCTGAGCCAGTAAGCTTCGGCGGCGGTCAGCTTGCGCGCTTCGCATCGCTCGCCGCCTGCGTTACTGATACAGTGTGCATCTTCACTCTGTAGCTGAAGAAACCATGCGTACTACCCGAGCCATCCACGCCGTCGAGCGGCTGAAAACCCGCAGCGGCAATCCGCAATACGCGGCGATCAGCCTCTCCGGCGGTCTCTTCTATCTCGTCGACAAATCCAGCGGCAGCGACAGGAAGGTATCCGATCCGCTAACGCTCGACGACTTCGTCAAATTCGTCGACGCATTCGGCCCGCAAAAGCCGCGCAAGGCAAGCAAGCTCGACCTCGCGTTCGAAGAGCAGATCAAGAACAGCAAGCGTTAAAGCGCACCGGCGCCACGATGCAGCGCTTCGTTTTCGATGATCGTCACGCCTGGCGCTCCGCCCAACGCAGCGGACACCAAAGCACGCGCAACATCCTCGGCGGCGATTGAACGCCACTTAAGCGGCAGGATCACGCCGAAGCGGCGCGCAATACTTTCCAGCGGTCGGCTCTCGACCCGCTCACCCATCAGGAAAGACGGCCGCACGATCGTGACCGACGGAAAGCCCAGACCGAGCACGCCCTCTTCGACCTCGCCCTTCACCCGGCTATAAAACGTTCGAGCATGCGGACTCGCGCCGATAGCGCTCACAAGCGCATAACGCGACGCACCATGACGGCGCGCCAATGCACCCACGCGCAACGGGTACTCGTAATCGACCTTGCGAAACGCGGCCTGCGATCCGGCTGTTCTGATGGTCGTGCCTAACGCGCAGATCACGGCATCGACGGCGAAGATTTCATCGCTATCGGGCGTGCTGTCAAGACGGTCAAAATCCACGACCTGTTCAATCACGCGATTCGCGTGACCCGCGACGCCAGCGATCCCCACGCCCGACGGGCGCCGCACCAGCGAGCGCACCTCGCCGACACGCGCATCACGTGCAAGCAGCTTCAGACACGCACCGCCGACAAGCCCCGTTCCGCCGACCAGCAGCACGGTGCGCTTCTGCGAGGCAGAATCCGCGACAGGATCGATGGATGCAAAATTGGCCGACATGGATGAACCCACGGAAAGATGACGTGCTGCATCTTACCGTGCGTTCATGGCACGCGTGCGATCCCCTCAACCGTTTTGAACTTCCTGATATTGCGCGTTCTTCGAACTGCTCTGTAGCACCGCTTCGATGAAGCGCATGCCTTCGACGCCATCATCGACTGTCGTTAGCAGGCGGCTTTCAGGCGGCAACGGTTTGCCTGCATCGAGCGCTTCGATCTGCAGCGCTGCGTCGAGATATAACTGCGCGAACGCCTCCAGATATCCTTCTGGATGTCCCGGGGGCACGCGCGTTGCATGCGCGGCGATCGCGCTTTTCACGCGACCCCGTGTCAGTCGCTCAGATGCGCCGCCAAGCGGCGTGAACCACAGGTCGTTCGGATATTCCTGATCGAACGCGAGCCCAGCCTTCGTGCCATACACGCGCAGCCGCAACGCGTTCTCCGCGCCGCTCGCGACCTGGCTCGCCCACAGCATGCCGCGCGCACCGCTTGCGTAGCGCAGCATCACCTGCACGTGATCGTCGAGCTTTCTGCCCGGCACGAACGTGTGCACTTCCGCCGACAGTTCCTTTGGCAGCATCCCCGTCACAAACGCGGCGAGGTGATACGCATGCGTGCCGATATCACCGAGACATCCAGCCGGACCTGATTGTGCGGGATCCGTCCGCCATCCAGCCTGCTTGTTCGTGCCGGTGTTTTCAATCGGCTCCGCCAGCCAGTCCTGCGCGTACTCCACCTGGACGACACGGATATCGCCAAGCTCGCCCGCATCGACCAGCTCGCGCGCGTGCCGCACCATCGGATAGCCTGAATACGTGTGCGTGAGCGCAAACAGCTTCTTCTTTTCGCGCGCGAGCCTGGCGAGCGCCTCCGCTTCAGCCAGAGAAATCGCCAGCGGCTTGTCGCAAATCACGTGAATGCCCGCTTCAAGAAATGCCGTCGCCACGGGCGCATGCAAATGATTGGGCGTGACGATCGCGACGACGTCGATACCGTCGTCGCGCGCTGCTTCGGCCTTTGCCATCTCGCGCCAGTCCGAATAGCTGCGCGCAATGCCTGTTTCCGCGGCGCTTGCCTGCGCGCGCGCCGCATCGGACGACAGCGCGCCTGCCACGAGTTCGAACCGGTCGTCGAGGCGCGCGGCGATACGATGTACCGCGCCAATGAACGCGCCCTGCCCGCCGCCGACCATGCCCAACCGCAATCTTCGTGTCATCGAATGCTCCTGAATGACTGCGTCACAGTCCAAGCACCTGTTTGATCTGCGCCTGATCGACGCCGCTGCCCGCGAAATCGTCGAACGATTTTTCGGCCACGCGGATGATGTGTCGACGAATGAATTCCGCGCCTTCACGCGCGCCGTCCTCGGGATGCTTCAACGCGCATTCCCATTCGAGGACAGCCCAGCCCGGATAGTCGTACTGCGCCATCTTCGAGAAGATCGCGCCGAAGTCGATCTGTCCATCGCCGAGCGAGCGGAAGCGGCCTGGCCTTTCTGTCCAGCCGCTATAGCTGCCGTACACGCCGGCCTTGCCCGTCGGACGAAACTCCGCATCCTTCACGTGAAAAACCTTGATGCGCTCGTGATAGATATCGATGAACGACAGGTAATCGAGTTGCTGCAATACGTAGTGGCTCGGATCGAACAGGATGTTCGCGCGACGATGTCCGTCCACGCGCTCAAGAAACCGTTCGAACGTCACGCCATCGTGCAGGTCTTCGCCCGGATGCAGTTCGTAAGCAACGTCGACGCCGACTTCCTCAAATGCATCGAGAATCGGCTTCCAGCGGCGCGCGAGTTCATCGAACGCGGCTTCGACGAGACCGGCCGGACGCTGAGGCCACGGATACACATAAGGCCATGCAAGCGCGCCGGAAAACGACACATGGGTATCAAGCCCAAGACGACGCGATGCCTGCGCCGCGAGCTTCAACTGCTGGATCGCCCATTCGGTGCGCGCCTGCGGATTGCCCCGCACGTGCGGCGCGGCGAAGCCGTCGAACAGCTGGTCATACGCAGGATGCACGGCGACGAGCTGGCCTTGCAGATGCGTCGCCAGTTCGGTGATCTCGACGCCCGCGTCGGCAACCGTGCCAAGCAGTTCGTCACAATAGGTCTGGCTCGACGCGGCTTTTTCGAGGTCGATCACACGCGAATCGACGGGCACCTGGATGCCTTTGTAGCCGAGATTCGCAGCCCACGTCGCGAGATTGTCGAGGTTGTCGAAGGGCGCCTTGTCGCCCAGAAACTGGGCCAGATAGATCGCCGGCCCTTTGATGGTTTTCATCGTGCGGCTCCTCGGGTGATGAATAGAGCGTTCGACATTCAGGGCGCCGCGTGACTGCACTGCGCTTCAGGCACATCGCAGTCACCCGGCTTTGCGCAACACATCAGAACGGCGATTCCGGGAAGTAGTAGTCTTTCGCGTTGTCCTTAGTGACAAGCACCGAAGGCACGATCGTCGTCGCCGGCAGCTTTTCGCCCTTCAGGCGCGCTTCGGCAGTGAGCTGGATTGCGTCGTAGATGAACTTCGGCGAATAGGTCACGTCCGCGTTGATGAGCTTGTCGCCATCCATCACGCGCTTGATCATTTCCTTCGAGCCCGCGCCGCCGAGCACTTCCTTGATGTCGGTGCGCTTTGCCTGATCGATTGCCTTCAGCACGCCGACCGACATGTCATCGTCAGCCGACCAGACTGCGTCAATGTGCTTGAAGCGCGTGAGGTAATCCTGCATCACCTTGAACGCATCGTCGCGATTCCAGTTTGCGTACTTCGCGTCGAGCACCTTCACGCCGGGACACGCCGACAATGCCTTGGTGAACGCGTTGTAGCGTTCGTTATCGAGCGTCGTCGGAATACCGCGCAGCGCAACGATGTCGCCCTTGCCGTTCAGCGATTTGCAGAAATACTCACCGGCAAGCCGGCCGAACGCGGTGTTGTCGCCTGCGACGTAGGCGTCCTGCGCGCTTGTATCCGTCAAACCGCGATCGACGACCGTCACATACACACCCTTCTTCTTCACCTGCGCCACCGGTTGCGTGAGCGAAGCGGATTCATGCGGGAAGATCACCAGCGCATTGATATGGTTGACCGTCACAAGATCCTGCAGCTGGTTCGCCTGTTCCGGCGCGCTTGCCGACGACTTCAGGATCACCTTCAGATCCGGATGCGCCTTCTCCATATCCTGCTTGGCCTTGTTCGCCCACCAGACGATGCCGCCGGTGAAGCCGTGATCGGCGGTCGGAATCGCGACGCCGAGTATGACCTTGTCGTCCGCCCTTGCCGCGCCCGCCGTACCCAGCATGCCCAACGCCAGCACGCCGGCACTGATCGCCCGAATGACCTGCTTCATGTTGTGTCTCCTGTCGTAGGACGCGTCGTGCGCCCGGTTTTTGAGGTGCCAGCCGCAAGGCCGGGTACTGCGGTTGTTGCTGACTTCAGGACTGCATGCCTTGTTCGTCTCGCTGCGGGACAAAGCCGTTCAACGCCGCCCACGCTGCAGGAACGCGACGATGATGATGACGACGCCCTGCACTGCCGCATTCAGATACACGCTGATGATGCTCGTGAGATTGAGGATGTTCGCGATGACCGACAGCAGCACAGCGCCGATCACCGTACCGATAACGCGACCTTCGCCGCCTTTGAGCGCGGTGCCGCCCACCACAACGGACGCAATCGCTTCGAGTTCCCACAAAAGACCCGTAGTGGGTGTTGCAGATCCAAGCCGGGGCACATACAGCACGGTCGCGACGCCAACGCAGATGCCAAGCAGCATGTACGTCACGATCTTCACGCGGTCCACGCGAATCGCTGCATAGCGCGCGACCTGTTCGTTCGAGCCTATCGCCTGCACATGCCGGCCGAAAGCGGTGCGATTCAGAATGAGCGTCCCACCCGCGGCGACGATCAGAAAGACCCAGATCGGCACCGGCACGCCGAACACGCTCGCGTAATAAACCGGACCATAGAGATCGGAAAGCGAATTGTTGAGCGTGAGCGCGCCGCCGTCCGCGAGCCACGTCAGCACCGCGCGAAAGATGCCTAACGTGCCGAGCGTCACGATAAACGGCTCGATGCGGCCTTTGGTGATCAGCAGGCCGTGCGCAATACCGAACACGCTCCCGAGCACGAGCGCGAGCACGATACCGATGATCACAATCGACAGTGGCGCGAACGTGTGGCCGCCGAGTCCGCTGGCAAGCCCATTCATCGTGTAGATCATGCTGCCTGCGATCAGCGCGGCCATCGATCCGACCGAAAGATCGATGCCACCTGAAATGATCACGAATGTCATGCCCACTGCGATGATGCCGATGAACGACGTGCGCGTGAGCACGTTGGTGAGATTGTCGATCGTCGCGAAGTCGTGGTTGAGCAGCTGGCCGCCCACGCACAGGAAGATCAGGCCAAGCAGCGGACCGAGCCCGTACAGCCGGTGCGCGAGGCGCATCGCACGGCCCGGTTGCCCCGGTTCAGTGTGTGCCGGTTGCATGAGCAATCAACTCCTCTTCGGTTAGCTGGTCGAGCGTGAGCGTCGTTTGAAGGCGGCCTGTGCGCATGACAGCGACGCGATGGCACAGACCGATCAGTTCGATCAGTTCGGACGAGATCACGATCACCGCGCGCCCCTGCGCGGCGAGCCGGTGAATCAGAAAGTAGATGTCGCGCTTCGCGCCGACGTCGACGCCGCGCGTCGGTTCGTCGAGCACGATCACGTTCGGGTTCGGATGCAGAAACTTCGCGAGCGCGAGTTTCTGCTGGTTGCCGCCAGATAGCATGCGCGCGCGTATCGAGGGGTCGCCCGTGCGAATGCCGAATTCAGCGATGCCCGCTTTTAGCGCGGCGCGCTCCGCTTTCAGGTCGAGCAGCGGATGCGCATAGCGATCGAGTGTCATCAGCGTCAGGTTGTCCTGCAGGTTCAGATTGACGTGCAGCGCCTTGTTCTTGCGGTCTTCGCTCAGATACGTGAGACCGTGACGCATCGCGTCGAGTGGATTGTGAATATCGACAGTGCGACCTGCGAGTTCAACGCGACCTGCCGTGCGTTTGCGGAGCCCAAGAATCGCTTCGAATGCTTCGGTGCGGCCTGCGCCCACCAACCCCGCAAACCCGAGCACTTCGCCCGCGCGCACATCGAACGACAGCGACTCGACCCAGCCCGGCACCACCAGCCCCTCGACGCGCATCGCCACGGCCGCATCCGCGGGCGGCGGCGACTTGTCAGGGAACATGTCGGAGACATCGCGACCCACCATCAGGTTCGCCATCTGCTGTCGCGCGAGACTCGACGTCTCGCCGCGCGCAACGAAGCGGCCGTCGCGCATCACGATCACTTCGTCGGTGATGTGCTCGACTTCATCGAGCTTGTGCGAGATGTAGACGATCGTCACGCCATCGGCCTTGAGCTTCAGCATCAACGTGAACAGACGCTCGGTTTCGGAAGGCGTGAGCGTCGCGGTCGGTTCGTCCATGATGAGGAAACGCGCACGACGTGAGAGCGCTTTCGCAATCTCGACCATCTGCTTTTCCGCGACGATCAGATTGCGCACCTGCGTATCCGGCGATTTCTTCAGTCCGACCTGTTCGAGATAACGCGTTGCTTCTTTTTTCATCGCGGCATCATCGAGCAGCCAGCCGCGTTTCTTCTCGTGACCCAGGTACATGTTCTCGACGATCGACAGATGATCGGCGAGGTTGAATTCCTGGTGTATCAGCACGATGCCCGCGGCTTCGGCATCGCGTGAACTGGCGAAGTGCCGCGTTGTGCCGTCGACTGAGAGCGAACCTTCGGTCGCGTTTTCGTAGCCGGCGAGTATTTTCATCAGCGTCGACTTGCCCGCGCCGTTCTCGCCGAGAAGGCCATAGATACGCCCGGGGGCAAGATCGAACGACACCCCGTGCAGCACGCGCACCGGGCCGAAATCCTTCCTGATGTCGTCGAAGCGGATCGAGAGACTCATCGCGACTATCGCTCCCCTGTGTTGTCCATGGTTATGAGCTCTGCCGCACGACAAGCCGGTGCGGCAGCAGCACGCCCGGCACACTCGCCGCCGGGTCCGCGAGACGCTTCAGCAATAAACGCGCGGCCGTCTCGCCAAGTTCGCGCATTGGCTGCGCGATGGTGGTCAGCGGCGGATCGATCTGCGCGGCCACCGAGATATCGTCGAAGCCCACCACCGCGACGTCTGCGGGTGTTCGTCGACCGACGCTGCGCAGACCATTGATCGCGCCGATCGCCAGCGTGTCCGAGACCGCGAAGATCGCGTCGGGCGCATCGTCGCCCTGCTGCTGCGCGAGTCCGGCAGCGGCGGCCGCAGCGGCCTCGTAATCGAGGCTGTACACGTTTCGGCGCCATGCAGGCCGCGGTGTCACACCCGCGTCACGAAGCGCGTCGAGATAGCCTTCCTGACGCTGGCGCGCATACAGATAGCCATCATCCGAATTGATGAGACCAATCCGACGACGCCCACGTGACAGCAGATGACGCACTGCATCACCCGCTGCGCGATAGTTGTCGATGCCGACCCACGGTACGCCCATATCGGTATCGAACTCGCAGCACGCGACCCACGGCAGCGTGCCCGAGTCTTCGGCGAGCGCGTGTTGAACGGTGTCCGGGTCGAGGCAGATCGCGCCATCCGCGCGATGGCGCCGCAACATGTCGAAGTAGCTGCGCTCGCGGCCCGGATCGGCGCCCGTGTCGCAGAGCAGCATGAAATAGCCGTGCTGGCG
This sequence comes from Paraburkholderia sp. GAS334, assembly GCF_050436625.1. Lineage (NCBI taxonomy): Bacteria > Pseudomonadati > Pseudomonadota > Betaproteobacteria > Burkholderiales > Burkholderiaceae > Paraburkholderia > Paraburkholderia sp. GAS334. The sequence continues at coordinate 17,202 of NZ_JBNDMO010000028.1, forward strand.
CGCGACGGCATCGATGCCACGCACTACTTCTGCGTAAAAGGGATTGCCGAAGTCCGGAACCATCGTCAGAAGAAGGCGGCTTTCGGCAGTGCGCAGATTGCGCGCGAGTTCGTTGACGCGGTAGCCGCTGGTTTTTACTGCGGCGAGCACACGATCGCGCGTTTCGGGTCGCACGTTCAAATGCCCGTTCAGCACGCGTGACACCGTGGCGACCGATACGCCTGCCTGCTCGGCCACGCCGGCAATCGACATGTCGTCGGACGATCGAAGCGATGCAACGTCGCGCTGACGCGGTTTCGACACGGGTGTTTGCCCCCAAAAATGTAATCGATTACATTTTTGGTCGAGAGTGCGCGGAATCTCAAGGTCGAATGTGTAGGGATTTACACGGAGTGGGGCGGCGCTCATGCCTGCCCCGCTCGCCACGGAACTCGCCCCCGGTTTGGTACAATCCCGCAGTTCCCCACACCTTCCGGTTGCATTCAACCCGTCGAAAACAATCATGAATATCGAGCAAGCGCGTTTCAACATGATCGAACAGCAGATTCGCCCCTGGGAAGTGCTGGACCAGGACGTGCTGAACCTGCTCTCGATCGTCAAGCGTGAAAACTTCGTTCCCGCGGTGTATCGCGATCTGGCTTTCGTCGATTTCGAAGTGACGCTGCCTGCCGGCCAGCACATGCTGGCGCCGCGCGTCGAAGCACGCGTGCTGCAGGAACTGGCCGTGAAGAAGCACGAAAGCGTGCTGGAAATCGGCGCGGGTTCAGGCTACATGGCCGCCCTGCTGGCGAACCGCGCGCAGCACGTGCTGAGCGTCGATATCGAACCGGAACTCGCCGAACTCGCGCGCACGAACCTCGCGAACAACGGCGTGCTGAACGCTGAAGTCGCCACTGGCGATGCATCGCGTGGTTGGGCAGACGCAGCGCCGTATGACGTGATCTGCGTGTCGGGCGGCCTGCCGGTACTGCCGCAGGAACTCCTCGACCAGCTGAAGATTGGTGGCCGTGTGGCTGCATTCGTCGGCACGGCGCCGGTGATGAAGGCCCAGATCATCACGCGTATCGACGAGAAGCAGTACCGCGTCGCCGATGTGTTCGAAACCTATGTCGAGCCGCTGATCAACGCTGTGCAGCCGCCGCGCTTCAAGTTCTGAACGCTGCCTGCGAACCTGATCGACGTAACGGAATTTACCTCCGATGCAAAACCTGACTGCTTCCGCCCTCGCCGAATGGCTCGCTGACACATCGCGCGCCGCACCGGTCCTGCTCGACGTGCGCGAGCCGTGGGAAATCGAAACCGCAAAGATCGCCGGCAGCATGTCGATCCCGATGCGCGAAATCCCCGCTCGCAGCGAAGAACTCGAAGACGACGTGGAAATCGTCTGCGTCTGTCACCACGGCGCACGCAGTGCGCAGGTCGCGATGTTCCTCGAATCGCGGGGCCATGCGAAGGTCTTCAACCTGCAAGGCGGTATCGACGCGTGGTCGCGTCAGGTCGATCCGTCGGTTCCGACCTACTGATTCTGATCCGCTGCACGTTAAAACGGGCGTCATCCGTATCACGGATTACGCCCGTTTTGTATTACGCCTGCCGAAGCGCCTAATCGGTCTCTCGCAACACCTCTCCCACAGTCGCAAAGATCTCGTCGATCTGCGCTTCGTCGATGATGAGCGGTGGAGAGAACGCGAGAATATCGCCTGTATAGCGCGTCAGCACGCCCTTCTGGAAGCACCGCACAAACACGTCGTACGCACGTGAACCCGGCGCACCATCGCGCGGTTTCAATTCCACACCCCCCACGAGCCCAAGATTGCGCACGTCGATCACGTGACGTTCACCCTGCAGCTTGTGGATCGCCTTCTCGAAGACAGGCGACATCTGTGCGGCGCGTTCGAACAGATTCTCACGCTCGTACAGATCGATCGTTGCGCATGCAGCAGCAGCTGCAATCGGATGCCCCGAATACGTATAGCCGTGAAAGAGCTCGATGCCCGCCGGCGCGCCGTTGACGATCGTGTCGTGCACCTTGTCGCTGGCCGCGACAGCGCCCATCGGCGCGGCGGCGTTGTTGGTGCCCTTCGCCATCGTCAGCAGATCGGGCGTCACGTTGAAGTACTGCGCCGCGAACGGTGCGCCTAAACGCCCCCAGCCGGTGATCACTTCGTCGAAGATCAGCAGGATGCCGTGCCTGTCGCAGATGTCGCGCAAACGTTGCAAATAGCCCTTTGGCGGAATCAGCACACCCGTTGAGCCCGCAACGGGTTCGACAATCACCGCGGCAATCGTCGACGCATCGTGCAGCGTGACGAGCCGCTCCAGTTCATCGGCGAGATGCGCGCCCCATACCGGTTGCCCCTTTGAAAACGCGGCTTCCTTGATGTTGAGCGTATGCGGCAGATGATCGACCGCCGGCAGCATGCCGCCGGAAAACGCCTTGCGATTCGGCGCGATGCCGCCGACCGAAATCCCGCCGAAGCCCACACCGTGATAACCGCGCTCACGTCCGATGAATCGCGTGCGCTGCCCTTCGCCACGTGAACGGTGATACGCGAGCGCGATCTTGAGCGCCGTATCCACCGCTTCCGATCCCGAGTTCACGAAGAAGATGTGCTTCAGGTCGGCCGGCGTGTGCCTGGCGATTTTCGTCGCGGCTTCGAAGGCTTTCGGATGGCCCATCTGGAACGTCGGCGCAAAATCCATTTCAGCGGCCTGCGCCTGCACCGCAGCAACGATCTCGTCGCGGCAATGGCCCGCATTCACGCACCAGAGGCCCGCGGTGCCGTCCAGGATGCGCCGGCCATCGTACGACGTGTAGTACATCCCCTTCGCCTTCGCGAGGAGCCGCGGCGCGGCCTTGAACTGACGGTTCGCTGTGAACGGCATCCAGAATGCAGCCATGTCCAGTGGCCCAGATTCGGCACTGGCTAGAGGATCGGGCGTTCCAGGCACTTCGCGCTGATTCATGTTGTGTCTCCTCGCAGGTGGGTCTTCCAGTGTAGGCAGCGATGGCGGCATGCACAACGGCGCAGCGCCCATGCACCGCCGCCGCCCGTCAGAAAGACGATGCGCGTCGCTGCAGCGCGACGCGCACCGTCGCGAGGCGTGCGCCCTGTTCGTGCACCACTTTCGCTCCCAAGCCGCATAACGCCACGAAACCCCTGACCGCACCGTAGCAGGCGTGCACGGACGACAGGCAGGTTTTAGCGCTTGGCATATGCCTTGCAGTAGAAGTCGGGCACCAGGCATCCAAAACCGTCATGGCAATACCGACGCCCATAACAGTCACCATCCAGTTGGCAAGGGGAAGCACAATGAAACGTCGTAGTCTGCTGAAATTCGGTTCCATGTCGGGCGCACTCGCGCTCGCGGGCCAGAGTCCTTTTGCAAACGCACAGGACAGCGGTCCGATCAAGGTCGGCATTCTGCATTCGCTGTCGGGCACGATGGCGATCTCGGAGACCTCACTGAAAGACACCGCGCTGATGACCATCGCGGACATCAACAAGAACGGCGGCGTGAATGGCCGGCAGATCGAGGCCGTGGTGGTCGATCCGGCCTCGAACTGGCCGCTCTTTGCTGAAAAAGCCCGCCAGCTGATCACCCAGGACAAGTGCGCGGTCGTGTTCGGCTGCTGGACGTCTGTATCGCGCAAGTCGGTACTGCCGGTGTTCGAGGAACTGAACGGCCTGCTCTTCTATCCGGTTCAGTACGAAGGCGAAGAGATGTCGCGCAACGTGTTCTACACGGGCGCAGCGCCGAACCAGCAGGCCATTCCGGCCACTGAATATCTGATGAGCGCGGAAGGCGGCGGCGCCAAACGGTTCTTCCTGCTCGGCACCGACTATGTGTATCCGCGTACGACGAACAAGATCCTGCGCGCGTTCCTGAAGTCGAAGGGCGTTCAGGAAGCGGATATCCAGGAGGTCTACACGCCGTTCGGCCACAGCGACTATCAGACCATCGTCGCGAACATCAAGACCTTCTCGCAGGGCGGCAAGACGGCCGTGATCTCGACCGTCAATGGCGACTCGAACGTGCCGTTCTACAAGGAACTCGGCAACCAGGGCCTCAAGGCGACGGACGTGCCGGTCGTCGCGTTCTCGGTCGGTGAAGAAGAGTTGCGCGGTATCGATACCAGGCCGCTCGTCGGCAACCTGGCGGCATGGAACTACTTCATGTCGGTGAAGAATCCGACCAACACGAAGTTCAAGGAACAGTGGGCCGCATGGGTCAAGTCGCAGAATCTGCCGGGCGGCACGAAGCGCGTGACCAATGACCCGATGGAAGCGACTTTCGTCGGCATCCATATGTGGAAGCAGGCCGTCGAAAAAGCGAAGAGCACGGATGTCGACAAGGTGCGCGTCGCGATGATCGGCCAGAAGATGGCGGCGCCGTCGGGCTTCGTGCTCGAAATGGACGGCAATCACCATCTGCACAAGCCGGTGATGATCGGCGAAGTGCGCGCGGACGGTCAGTTCAACGTCGTGTGGAAGACGAAGACGGCTGTGCGTGCACAACCGTGGAGCCCGTATATCGCGGGCAACGCGGGCAAGCCGGACATCGTCTCATCGATCCCGGCGTTCCTGCGCCGCTCGCGCGTGGCGTAATTGTTGCGTTGATTTCGGGGTAGCACTGCTGTAGCGCTGTAATGACGGCGCGGCATCGTTCTCGTTCGATGTCGCGCCGCCCTGCCGGTTCCTCTTCAAAGGTCACCATGGCGTTTCTTACTTTAAGGTCCGCTGGACGCGCCTGCGTCGGCCTCGCGCTCGTCGCGCTGATGCCGCTCAGCGCATTTGCGTTGACCCAGGCGGACGTCGCGCCACTCGCCGGCGACGACTTCGATGCCAGGTCCGCCGCCATCGACAAACTGATCGCCAACCACGACGCGCCCTCACTGGCGCTGCTCAAGGCACTGTCGGAAGACAACGCGCTCGTAACGGACTCCGGCGAGCTGCTGATCCAGGACAACGACACCGCACGCGATGCCGTCACCGGCAAGACCGTTGCCGCTGACGGCGCGCAGCCGGTCACGCTGAACAATATTTTGCGCTCGAAGGTATCGGGCGCCGTGTCGGGCCTCGCGCTCGATGCCACCGATCCGGCCGCGCGCAGTGCCGCGATCGACGCGTTGCTGAAGAACCCGGACGCCGCGATGAAACCGATGATCGACCGGGCGCGCGCGAAGGAGACCGACCCTACCCTCAAGAAGCGTCTCGATACGCTCTGGGCGATGACCGCGCTGCACGACAGCGACGCGGCGAAGCGCCTCGAAGCCGTGCAGCTGGTTGCTGCACGCCATGACCTCGACATGAATGAACTACTGCGTCCGCTGGTGGCGAAAAAGCCGGACGGCACCTTCGCCGAAAGCGACGACCGCGTGCGCGCGGCTGCGCAGGCGGGCATCGAGGAACTCGATTCGATCCAGCGACGCAGCCAGATTGCGGGCACGCTGTTCGCCGGTCTGTCGCTTGGCAGCGTGCTGCTGCTTGCCGCTTTAGGGCTTGCGATCACGTACGGCCTGATCGGCGTGATCAACATGGCGCACGGCGAATTTCTGATGATCGGTGCGTACGCAACGTATGTCGTGCAGAACCTCGTGCAGCATTACGCGCCGCGCGCATTCGACTGGTATCCGCTGTTCGCGATCCCCGCTTCGTTTGTTGCGGCTGCGCTGGTCGGCATCGTGCTGGAGCGGCTCGTGCTCAAGCATCTTTACGGGCGCCCGCTTGAAACGCTGCTCACCACTTTCGGTATCAGCCTCATCCTGATCCAGGCGACGCGCATGCTGTTCGGCGCGCAGAACGTGCAGGTGGTGAATCCATCGTGGATGAGTGGCGGTGTGACCGTGTTGCCGAGTCTGATCCTGCCGTATAACCGGCTCGCGATTCTGGCGTTCTCGCTGATCGTCGTCGGGATTGCCTGGGCGGTGCTGACGAAAACACGTCTTGGTCTCTTTGTGCGTGCCGTGACGCAGAATCGCCGGATGGCGGCGTGCGTCGGCGTGAAGACGGCGCGCGTCGATTCGTACGCTTTCGCATTCGGTGCGGGCATCGCCGGCCTTGGAGGCTGCGCGCTTTCGCAGATCGGCAACGTCGGTCCGGATCTTGGCCAGAGCTACATCATCGATTCGTTCATGGCGGTCGTGCTGGGCGGTGTCGGACAACTGGCGGGTACCGTTATTGGCGGCTTTGGGCTGGGCCTCATCAGCAAGACGATCGAACCGTTCTGGGGCGCCGTGCTTGCGAAGATTGCCGTGCTCGTGCTGATCGTGCTGTTTATCCAGAAGCGTCCGCAGGGCATGTTTGCCTTGAAGGGCCGCAGCGCGGAGGCATGAGATGACATCCGCGACTTCTTCCGCTTCGATCTCGCCATCGGGCTCGAACCCGCCTGACGGGCGCGCCGCGCTGTCCGGCTTTGCGCTGGGCCTGCCGCCGCGGCCCGCGCTGCTGTCGCGCCGCGCGTGGCAGGCGCTGATTGCGCTGATCATCGCGATCGGGCTGGGCGTGCCATTCACGGCACTGGTGTTGCCTGAGACGAGTGCGTTCCATCTGTCCGCGTACGTCATGACGCTCTCCGGCAAGTTTATGTGCTACGCGATCGCGGCGCTTGCGCTCGATCTCGTGTGGGGCTATTGCGGCATTCTGAGCCTTGGGCACGCGCTGTTCTTTGCGCTGGGTGGCTACGCGATCGGCATGTACCTGATGCGCGCGATCGGCCACGAGGGCAAATACGGCAGCGATCTGCCTGACTTCATGGTGTTCCTCGACTGGCACGCGCTGCCCTGGTACTGGGAAGGCACACAGCACTTCTGGTATGCGCTGCTGCTGGTCGTGCTGGTGCCGGCCGTGATCGCGTGGGTGTTCGGCTTCTTTACGTTCCGCTCGCGCGTGAAGGGCGTGTATCTCTCGATCATCACGCAGGCGATGACGTTTGCCGCGATGCTGCTGTTCTATCGCAACGAAACCGGTTTTGGCGGCAATAACGGCTTCACGGACTTCAAGCGTATTGCGGGCTTTCCGATTACGCATCCGGGCACGCGCGCTGCCCTTCTGCTGATTACCTTCGCGGTACTCGTGCTGGCGTTTATCGGCGCGCGGGCGATCGTGACGTCGAAGCTTGGACGCGTCGTCACGGCTGTGCGCGATGGTGAAACACGGCTGATGTTCCTCGGCTACAGCCCGCTCGCGTACAAGCTGTTTGTGTGGACGGTTTCGGCGGTGCTATGCGGGATTGCGGGCGCGCTGTATGTGCCGCAGGTCGGCATTATCAATCCGGGCGAGATGTCACCGGGCAACTCGATCGAAATGGCGATCTGGGTGGCCGTTGGCGGACGTGGGACGTTGATCGGACCGATCATTGGCGCGTTTGCGGTGAATGGCGCGAAGAGCTTTTTCACGGCTAATTTCGCGGAATACTGGCTGTTTTTCCTTGGCGCGATTTTCGTGCTGGTACCGCTCTTTCTGCCGAACGGGATCATGGGGCTGCTCGAACTCGCCGTGCGGCGGAGGAAGCCGTGATGAATGAGAACCCGATGGTGCCTGATCTTGCTGTGCCTGACGAATTCGACGGTGGCCGGACGCTGAGTGGCGTTGCGTCGATGGCGAGCGTCATCACGCCTGGCGAGATCGATGTGTCGCACGGCGTGATTCTTTATCTGGAAGACGTGACGGTCAGTTTCGATGGATTTCGCGCGTTGAATTCGCTGTCGTTGTCGATCGATGCGGGCGAACTGCGCTGCATCATCGGGCCGAATGGTGCGGGCAAGACGACGATGATGGACGTCATTACCGGGAAGACTGCGCCTGATTCGGGCAAGGTGTTTCTCGGGCAGACGATTGATCTGACGCGGATGAATGAGCCGTCGATTGCCCGTGCGGGCATTGGGCGCAAGTTTCAGAAGCCTACCGTGTTTGAGCAGCATCCGGTTTGGGAGAACCTTGAGCTGGCGATGAAGACGGATAAGGGGTGGTGGTCTTCATTGCGGGCGCGGCTCGATCGTGAGGCGCAGGCCAGGATTGAGGAGACGCTGGCGCTGATCCGGTTGGAGAGCGAGGCTCGGAGGCTCGCTGGGGAGTTGTCGCATGGGCAGAAGCAGCGGCTCGAGATCGGGATGTTGCTGATGCAGCAGCCTTCGCTTTTGTTGCTCGATGAGCCTGCGGCTGGCATGACCGATGACGAGACCATGGAGCTGGCTGTTTTGCTTAACAAGCTGCGTGGGACGTGTTCGATGATGGTTGTTGAGCATGATATGGAGTTTGTTGCGGCGATTTCCGGTGATACCGGGAGGGTTACTGTTATGGCTGAAGGCCATGTGCTCGCTCATGGTTCGCTTGAGGAGGTTAAGAGGGATGAAGGGGTGATTGAGTCGTATCTGGGGAGGTAGTGGTTTTTTTAGGTTTGGTCTTTTGGCCTTTCCTTGTGTTCATGTCGGTCTATTTGCGTTGCCCCTGTGCGGGGCGGCACCTACTTTTCTTTGTCCTTGCCAAAGAAAAGTAGGCAAAAGAAAGGCGCTCGAAAACTCAGCTCCTCCTGGTGCGTCGCTACAGGGGAATGGCAACCCATAAAGTGTCGCCCTCGCGCTTCAAGCGGTATGGGTCCGCGCACGGGTCAGTTCCGCGCGAGTTTGAACGCCCCTGACAAGGCCATCATTCATCCCGCTCCGCACTACGTGCGTCGCGATTGGGTCAGGCAACGCGCGGCGGTTGCTTTGCAGGCGGGAATAAAAGGATGCTGGCTGCGGCGGCTGAAGACCGGACATCGGAGTACGCCGGTTGGTTACCCGTTGCATTCGCGGCATAACAGTTTTTGTTGACGCAATGATTGACGAAGATGCGCGCCCGGACCGGTTATGCCGAACGGCGACGCACGCAGTGCGGAGTCGGATGAATGAGTGCTTTGTCACGAAGGGTGCTGTGCGGGAGACCGGATCGTGCGCGGACCAAGGTCATGTGAAGTGTGAGGGCGACACTTCGTGGGGTGCCATTCCCCGGCAGCGACACACCCTGGAACGGACGAGTTTTCGGCGCCTTTCTTTTGCCTACTTTTCTTTGGCAAGGACAAAGAAAAGTAGGTGCCGCCCCGCACAGGGGCGACGCTAATAGACCGAAAGCAAAGCAAGGAAAGGCCAAAGCAAAAAGCAAAAAAGCAAAAAAGCAAAACCGAACAGCAAGCCAGGAAGAGGCAAACCCAAATGTTAGAAGTCCACGGACTAAACCAGTACTACGGCGGCAGCCACATCCTCCGCGATGTAAAACTAACCGTGCCGGACGGCAAACTAACCGTCCTGTTAGGCCGTAACGGCGTCGGCAAGACAACACTACTGAGATGCCTGATGGGCACAGTCCAGGCAAAGAGCGGCTCGATCGCATGGCGCGACACGCCACTAACCCGACTCCCGACCTACGCGCGCGTAGCGCAAGGACTAGCATATGTGCCACAAGGCCGCGACATCTTCCCGCGCCTTACCGTCGAAGAAAACCTGCTCGTCGGCGCAGCGAGCAAAAAACCCCCTTCAAAAATCCCGGACAAAATCTATGACCTCTTCCCGGTCCTGAAAGATATGCGCGCCCGCCGTGGCGGCGACCTCTCCGGCGGTCAGCAGCAACAACTCGCCATCGGCCGCGCACTCATGAGCGATCCGCAACTCCTCATCCTCGATGAACCCACCGAAGGTATCCAGCCATCCATCATCCAGGACATCGGCCGCACCCTCCGGCAACTCGTCGAAGAAATGGGCCTGACCGTGCTCCTCGTCGAGCAGTACTACGACTTCGCCAAAGCCATCGCCGACCGCTACTGGGTCATGAGCCGCGGTGAAATCGTCGCAGGCGGCGAAGGCGCCAACATGGATGCCGACGGCGTGCGCGCATTGATCGCCGTCTGATAGCCCCGGTCGTCGCCGTTTGATGCCCCCGATCGTGCCACCGTCCATACGCGTTCCGAGCCACCTGATCGAAATCCGCGCGCGTTCCGATAGCCACCGGATCGACGTCTTGGGGGCCAGCCAGTCCCCCGCGAGGAGCCATCCGGTCATCAACTGATCCGCACCTCATCCGCGTCCGGTCGACATCGGGTCGACACCCACCCGCAACGTCAGGGCGACAAGCCACGCCCGGCAGTACAATCCGTCGACAGCCAGTCGCCACGCGACAAAACCGCCGCCCACTCCAGAACATCCACTGCATGTCGCTTCACGAAAATCACGCTGCGCTCGCCAGCGCGCAACCCGTCGCCCATCGCGAATGGCGGGCGCGGCTCGAACTCGGCTTCACGCAGCACGGCGGACGCACGACGCTGACGCATCGTCGCCACGAGGGACCGTTGCGCGTGCAACGTCCGCTCTATCCCGAAGGCCACGCGATCTGTCACGCCGTCATCGTGCACCCGCCGGGCGGTGTCGCCGGCGGGGATCGCCTCGACATCGACGTCACACTCGATGCCGGCGCCCACGCCGTCCTCACGACGCCCGGCGCCACCAAGTGGTACAAGTCGAACGGCCGCCCGGCGCAACAGCACATCAACATCCGCGTCGGCGAAAATGCAAAACTCGACTGGCTCCCGCAGAACAACATCGTCTTCGATCACGCGCACGCAGAACTCGACTTCACGCTGACGCTCGCCCAGGGCGCCACCGCCCTCGGATGGGACGCCACGCAACTCGGCCGCCAGGCCGCCGGCGAAAGCTGGTCGGCAGGCACGCTGCGCGCGGTGTCACGTATCGTCGGCAGCGACGGCAAACTGTTATGGCTGGAGCGCGCGCAACTCTGTGCGACCGATCCGCTGCGCGATTCCCCACAAGGCCTCGCAGGCTTCCCCGCTTACGGAACGCTGTGGGCCGTCGGCCCAGCCTGCAATGACGCGCTCGCCGAAACACTCACCGCCACGCTCCCGTTCGACGGCACCCTGCGCGCCGCCGCGTCCTGCATCAGCGAAAACGTATTGCTCGTGCGGGCGGTGTCGCGATCGATGGAAACGTTGCAACGTGCGCTGACCGATTGCTGGCTGCAGCTGCGGCCGCTTGTTCACGGCGTGGAAGCCGTGCCCCTGCGGATCTGGACGACGTAGGCGTACGCATCCCCACTGCGCGTCGCACCCGCAGGCATCGCGAACCTGCCAGGTCAGCGAGGTAACGAAGCAACCGCCGCCAGGCCGCCACGCCCAGACAACGCACCAAACCGGCGCACGACGCTCGCCGTCCGCGCCCAGATCTGGTGCCACCCTACACTGACCTTACCGCTGGCCCTTGCTGCACCGTCATGGCACACGGCTTGCTCCGGTTAGCGCCTCGATGCTGCCGCATTCTCGACGGCAACCGACCGGCTCGCCGGACTACACGCCCATGAAAAACCACATGACCCAACCGATCGTCCACCGTACGCGTCGCGCGTGGCTCGCCGCGCTGCTGGTTTCACCCGCCCTCGCCTTCATCGCGCCCGCCGCTCACGCGGATGCACTCGACAACATCACGAAGTCAGGCACCCTCAAGGTCGCCGTGCCGGAAGACTATCCGCCGTTCGGTTCGGTCGGCCCGGACATGAAACCGCAAGGCTATGACATCGACACCGCCGCACTGCTCGCGAAGTCGATGAACGTGAAGCTCGAACTCGTGCCGGTGAACAGCGCGAACCGCATCCCGTATCTGCAGACCAGCAAGGTCGATCTCGTGATCTCGTCGCTCGGCAAGACGCCCGAGCGCGAGAAGGTCATCGATTTCTCCACCGCCTACGCGCCGTACTATCAGGGCGTGTTCGGTCCGGCCGACATCAAGGTCAGCAGCCCGGCCGATCTCACCGGCAAGACCGTCGGCGCCACGCGCGGCGCGCTCGAAGAAGTCGCCCTTACGCAGATGGCGCCGAACGCCACCATCAAGCGCTTCGAAGACAACAACGCGACCATCGCCGCGTTTCTGTCAGGCCAGGTGCAGCTGATCGCGGCCGGCAACATCGTCGCGGCGTCGATCCTCTCGAAGAATCCGCCGCGTCGTCCGGAGCCGAAGTTCGTCATCAAGAACTCGCCGTGCTATGTCGGCCTGAACAAGGGCGAAGCGCGTCTGCAACAAAAGGTCGACGCGGCCATCGCAGCGGCGAAGCAGGATGGCACGCTCAACACGATGTCGAAGAAGTGGTTTGGCGCCACGCTGCCGACTGATCTGTAAGCCGCGCCTTAGTTCAGCTTGTCAAGTTGCGCGGTTGGGCGTTACTGTGCGTCGCTGACGTTGCACGCACCGCAGCACAGCGTAGGACAACACTGACCGACCACCAGAGCCCGCGTCATGGCGCAGGCTCGCTTTCCTGCCTATCCGATGAAGCTGACACCACGCGAAAAGGACAAGCTCCTGATCTTCACCGCCGCGCTGCTCGCTGAGCGGCGTCGTGCACGCGGCCTGAAACTGAACTATCCGGAAGCCGTCGCATTCATTTCAGCCGCATTGATGGAAGCGGCGCGCGACGGCAAGACCGTCGCCGAAGTGATGCACTACGGCACCACGCTCCTCTCGCGCGACGATGTGATGGAAGGCGTGCCCGAGATGATTCCCGATATCCAGGTGGAAGCCACGTTTCCCGACGGTACGAAACTCGTGACCGTCCATCATCCGATCCCGTGAAGGAGCCCGCATGATCCCCGGCGAACTACTCATCGACGAAGGTGAGCACGAACTGAACGCGGGCCGCACGACGATCACCGTCACGGTATCGAATACCGGCGACCGTCCGGTGCAGATCGGCTCGCACTATCATTTTTATGAAGTCAACGCGGCGCTCGCGTTCGATCGCGAAGCGGCGCGCGGCTTTCGCCTGAACATCGCGGCCGGCACCGCCGTGCGCTTCGAGCCTGGCCAGGAGCGCACCGTCGAACTGGTCGAACTGGCGGGTGAGCGCGTCGTCTACGGTTTCAACGGCAAGGTGATGGGCAAGCTTTGACGCGCGGCATGACGCGTTATCGACACTTACAGTAAGCCCGACCATCGTACCGATTATTTCCGGACTCAAACTATGACATTACGCATCGGCCGCCGTGCATACGCAGAGATGTTCGGCCCCACGACCGGCGACCGCGTCCGCCTCGCCGATACCGAGCTGCTGATCGAAGTCGAACGCGACTTCACGACCTACGGCGAAGAAGTGAAATTCGGCGGCGGCAAGGTGATCCGCGACGGCATGGGCCAGTCGCAACGCGTCCATGCGGACGTCGTCGATACCGTCGTCACGAACGCGGTGATCCTCGACCACTGGGGCATCGTCAAGGCTGACATCGGCATCAGGAATGGCCGCATCGCGGCGATCGGCAAGGCGGGCAATCCGGACATCCAGCCGGGCGTGACGATCGCGATCGGTGCAGCCACGGAAGTGATCGCCGGCGAAGGGATGATCGTGACGGCGGGCGGCATCGATACACACATCCACTTCATCAGCCCGCAGCAGATCGACGAAGCGCTCGCAAGCGGCGTCACGACAATGCTCGGCGGCGGCACGGGTCCCGCAACGGGCACGAACGCGACGACGTGTACGCCGGGTCCGTGGCATCTCGAGCGCATGCTGCAAGCCGCCGATGGATATCCGATGAATCTCGGCTTTCTCGGCAAGGGCAACGTGAGCCAGCCTGCGCCTGCCGTCGAACAGATCGCCGCGGGTGCAATTGGCCTGAAACTGCACGAAGACTGGGGCACCACGCCGGCCGCGATCGACAACTGTCTTTCGGTGGCGGACGACACCGACACGCAGGTTGCGATTCATACGGACACCCTGAACGAAGCGGGCTTCGTCGAAGCGACCGTCGCCGCGTTCAAGGGCCGCACGATCCACACGTATCACACCGAAGGCGCGGGCGGCGGTCACGCACCGGACATCATCAAGGTCTGCGGCGAAGCGAACGTGCTGCCGTCGTCGACGAATCCGACGCGTCCGTACACCGTCAATACGCTCGACGAGCATCTCGACATGCTGATGGTGTGCCATCACCTGGACCCTTCGATTGCGGAAGACATCGCGTTCGCCGAATCGCGCATCCGTCGCGAGACGATTGCGGCCGAAGACATCCTGCACGATCTCGGCGCGCTGTCGATGCTGTCGTCGGATTCGCAGGCGATGGGACGCGTCGGCGAAGTGATCATCCGCACGTGGCAAACGGCGCACAAGATGAAGGTGCAACGCGGCGCGCTGGCTGAAGACACCGCACGCAACGACAACTTCCGCGCGAAACGTTATGTCGCGAAGTACACGATCAACCCGGCAATTACGCACGGCATCGCGCATGAAGTCGGTTCGATCGAGCCGGGCAAGTGGGCCGACCTCGTGTTCTGGGAGCCGGCATTTTTCGGCATCAAGCCTTCGCTGATTCTCAAGGGCGGCATGATCGCGATGGCGCAGATGGGCGACCCGAATGCATCGATTCCGACCCCGCAACCCGTGCATTACCGCGACATGTTCGCGACGCGTGGTGGCGCGCTGGGACGTACGTCGCTCACATTCGTCTCGCAGATGGCCGCCGATGCGGGCGTCGCCGGGCGTTATGGTCTGAACAAACGCGTTGTCGCGGTCAAGAACTGCCGTAACATCACAAAAGCCGACATGATCCACAATGCGTGGAGGCCGGCGATTACCGTCGACCCGGAAACCTACGAAGTGGTCGCGGACGGCCAGTTGCTGACCTGCGAACCCGCGACCGTTCTGCCGATGGCACAACGCTACTTTCTCTTTTAGAGCCCAGATGCGCACTATCGATAAACGCATCGACCCGCACATCAAGCTTGCCGCCGTGCTGGTGAAGCGCGCGCCGACCTTGACGCTCGCGTTCGATGCACGCTGTAAAAGCCGTCTCGCGGCGACGCTCGACAATGGCGAAGAAGTCGCGCTAGTGCTTGCGCGCGGCACGGTGCTGCGCGACGGCGATGTGCTGGTCGTGCAGGATGGCGCCCTGGTGCGCGTGGTGGCCGCAGCCGAAGAAGTGCTGTACGTGCGCGCGCCCGATCGTTTAACGCTGACGCGCGCTGCGTATCACCTCGGCAATCGCCACACGCCCGTCGAAATCGGCGACGATTTCCTGAAGCTCGAATTCGATCCTGTGCTCGCGGATATGCTCAAGCGTCTCGGCACATCGGTCGATCAGGTATCGATGCCGTTCCAGCCGGAAACGGGCGCGTATGGCGGCGGCCACAAGCACGGTCACGACGAGACCTTCGCCGAAGACTACGCGATCGCGCAGCAGGTGTTCGATGAGCACCATGGGCATGACCATTCGCACGATCACGCGCACGATCACGGCCACTCGCATTCGCACGATCACCCGCACGACCACGCGCACGACAGCGACCACGACCACAGCAATTGCGGCCACGCGCATCATCACCATGCGCATCGCTGAACTCACGGCGCTGCTGCATCTTGCGTCACCGGCGTTGCCGATCGGTGCGTTCAGCTATTCGCAGGGTCTTGAAGCGGCGATCGAAGCGCAACTCGTGACCGATGCCGACAGCGCGCGCGACTGGATCGCAAGCGGCCTCACCACCGTGCTCGCCCGCGGTGAATTGCCGTTTCTCGCGCATCAGATCGAACGCTGGCGTTCGCACCACGTCGCCGCGCTCATCGAAGCAAATTCGCACTATCTCGCGAGCCGCGAATCAGCGGAGCTTCGTCGCGAGACGGAGCAGATGGGCTGGTCGCTCCGGCAGCTGTGCGCATCGCTCGAATGGGGCGACGCTGCGCGGCGCGCGACACTCGCTTCGATGACGCCCGTCGCGCAACCCACTGCATTCGCCTACGCCGCATGGGCCCACGACGCGGCCACAGACGCCGCCCTCGCCGCCTACGCCTTCAGCTGGGTCGAGAATCAGGCCGCCGCTGCGTTGAAAGCCGTACCGCTCGGACAACTCGCGGGGCAACGCATCATCGTCGCGCTACGCGATCTCATCGACGAAGCCGTGGCACGCACGCTCGCCACGTCACCCGACGATATCAACACCTTCGCGCCGCAACTCGGCATTCTGTCGGCGCGGCACGAGTCACAGTATTCGCGGCTCTTCCGCTCATAAGCTTATCCAGACATGAACGCATCTCATCCTGCTCAACGTACGAAGAAACTGCCTCCGCTGCGCGTCGGCGTCGGCGGCCCGGTCGGTTCCGGCAAGACCACGCTGCTCGAAATGCTCTGCAAGGCGATGCGCGAGCGCTACGACCTCGTCGCGATCACCAACGATATCTACACGAAGGAAGACCAGCGTCTCCTGACCGTCGCGGGCGCGCTGCCGGCCGAGCGCATCATGGGCGTCGAGACGGGCGGCTGCCCGCACACGGCGATCCGCGAAGACGCCTCGATCAACCTGGAAGCCGTCGACCGGATGCTGAAGCGCTTCCCCGACGCGGACATCGTGTTCATCGAATCAGGCGGCGACAATCTCGCGGCAACCTTCAGCCCGGAGCTGTCGGACCTGACGATCTACGTGATCGACGTCGCCGGCGGCGAAAAAATTCCGCGCAAGGGCGGCCCGGGTATCACGAAGTCGGATCTGCTCGTGATCAACAAGACGGATCTCGCGCCGATGGTCGGTGCCAATCTGGAGGTGATGGCGTCGGATGCGAAGAAGATGCGCGGCGAACGGCCGTTCGTCATGTCCAATCTGAAGGCGCTCGACGGACTCGCCGACGTGATCGCATTTATTGAGAAAAAGGGCCTGCTTACGGTGTAGGCACCGCGTGGAAAGGCAAAAGTGTTGCAAATGTTAGAATGCGCATTGACTCTCGCTCGCCACGGGGCAACTGGCAGATCGTGTTCGAGAGACTGATCGCACCACCTTATAACATTGCGGCCTTTCCCCAACGACAAGATGATCCCTCGGAGTCCGGGCGCGAAAGATCTGATTTCGCTCGTCGTGCCCTTTTATAACGAGTCGGAGGTCGTCGATGCATTCTTTCGTGAAGTAAGCCCGGTTCTGCGCAATATTGCGCACGCCGACTACGAAATTGTCTGCGTCAATGATGGCAGTACCGATTCAACACTTGATCACCTGCTCGCGGCATGTGCGGACGACCCGCGCATCAAGGTAATCGACCTGTCCCGCAATTTCGGCAAGGAAGCGGCCATGACCGCGGGGATCGACGCGGCCACGGGCGAGGCGGTCATCCCGTTCGACGCAGACCTGCAGGATCCGCCGGAAGCGATTCCGGCGATGGTCGACAAATGGCGTGAAGGCTATGACGTGGTGCTCGCAAAGCGGTCCGAGCGCCAGACTGACAGCTACGCGAAACGCAACAGCGCGGCGCTGTTCTATCGCGTGCACAACGCGATCTCCGACATCAAGATCCCCGTGAATGCCGGCGATTTTCGCCTGATGTCGCGGCCTGCCGTCGACGCCCTCAAGCAGCTGCCCGAAAACCGCCGCTTTATGAAGGGCCTCTTCGCGTGGATCGGCTTCAGGACCGCGGAGATCGAGTATTCGCGCCGCCCGCGCGCCGCCGGCAAAACGAAATTCTCAGGCTGGAAGCTCTGGAATTTCGCGCTGGAAGGCATGACCAGCTTCAGCACGCTGCCGCTGCGCATCTGGACGTATATCGGCGGCTTCACGGCTGCCTTCGCGATGCTCTATTCGGGCTATCTGATCCTGCGCACGCTGATTCGCGGCGTGGACATTCCGGGCTATGCGTCGATCATTACCGCCGTGCTCTTTCTGGGCGGTGTGCAACTCATCGGCATCGGCGTGATCGGTGAATACATCGGACGGATGTACGTGGAGACCAAGCGTCGCCCCGTGTACATCATCCGGAAAATTTACCAGCAATCCGACACATGACGCAGCGCAGATTTCTCCGGTTCTGCGCTTACGTATGCGTCGGTGCGACAGGTACAGGCGTCCAGTATGTGGTGCTGTTCGCGCTCGTATCGACGAAGATGCTGGGCGCCGTCACGGCATCGGGCATCGGTGCCGTCTTCGGCGCCATCGTCAACTACGTCCTCAATTACCACTTGACGTTCAGAAGTTCCGGGCGGCACGTGCATATCGCGCCACGGTTTTTCGCCGTGGCTGCGGCTGGCATCGCGGTCAACAGCGTGTGCATGTTCCTGCTCGCGCACTGGCTGAGCGTGCCGTATCTGCTTGCGCAATGCGCGGCAACCGTCTGCGTCCTGGCGACAACGTACGTCGCGAACTCGATATGGGCGTTCAGGAGACAACCGGCGTGAAGTCGAACGCGCCCATTACATCGAGCATGACTCATGGCTGAACTATTCGCTTCCCATGATCGGACGTCCGATCGATCAAACGGTACCCTCGCTCAATCCAGCAGCGTGCGGTTTTTGTCGCTGTTGCTGGTGCACGCAGTGGTCTGGACATTTGCCGCCTGGCTGTCGCGAGGCAATCTGGATTTCCAGGGCGACATGGTCGAGAACTATGCGTGGGGCATCGAATGGCAGGCTGGCTATGTGAAGCATCCGCCGCTCTTTGCGTGGATTACCGCTGCGTGGTTCAGCATCGCGCCGCACACTGATCTCGCCTACTTCGCGCTCTCGGCAATCAACGCGCTCATCGGGTTGCTCGGCATCGTGGCGCTGGGAAGACGCTTTATGCCGTGGCGGCTCGCGATCGTGGCAGGCCTCGCGATGGCCGTCTCGCCGCTCTATACGAATCTCGCGATCAAATTCAATGCGAATGCCGTGCTGCTGTCCGTGTGGCCCTGGACCGCGTATTTCTTCGTCCGCTTCATGCAGTCGGGCGGCAGGCGGTGGGCATTCGCACTCGGCGTGTTCGCCGGTCTTGCGATACTCGGGAAGTACTTCTCCGTCGTGCTGCTCGTCGCACTGCTCGGCGCTGCGCTCGCGCGGCCCGCCTGGCGCGCGAGGACATTGAGCCTGCGCTCACTTTGGGTGGCCGCCGGCGGCGTCGTCGCGTTGTTCGCGCATGTGCGGTGGCTCGTGTTGAACCACTTCCCCACCTTCGGATACGCGTCCGAGCGCACCGGCGGGATGCTGTGGGATGCGGTCGGCCGGTTTGGCATCTACACGCTCGCGCAGATCGGCTATCTGGTGCTGAGCTTCGGATTCGTGCTGCTTCTGGTTCCGGCCGAACGCCGCCGCGCAGCAAAATTGATGATGCAAGGTGTCGTCAAACCGTCGCTGCATCCCGAGTTGTGGTGTCTCGCGATGGGCCCGTGGATCGTCGTCGGCGTGATGGCCGTGCTGGCCAAAACACAGATGTCTTCGGTGTGGGGCATGGCGCAGTGGTTTGCGATTGTTCCGCTGTGGCTCGCGATTCTCGATCACGCAGGCATCAAACTCGCGCCTGCGCGGGCGGTTCGCATGCTTTGCGTCTACTGGACGCTGGTTCTGGTCGCGTCCGCGACCGTCGGGTATCTCGACGCGAAGAAACACGGAGACAGCGCGGTCGACCCGCGTGCCGAACTGGCCAGCGCCGCTCACGCCGCGTGGCGCGAGCGCACGGGGCAGGATCTGCCGATCGTCGGCGGCTCGGTTCACGAGGCCCAGTCGATTGCCTTCTATAGCGACGGCCACACACGGTTCTGGAATATCGACGAGCCGCGCTCCACACCGTGGCTGGTAAAGGACGATCTGACCAGCCTCGGCGCGCTGCTGGTCTGTGAACAGAACGACACCGCCTGCCTGCGGGAATCGCACGCGCTCAGCGGGACGCAACCTGTGCCGCTGAGCGTGAGAAAGCACGCATGGGGTATGTCGTTGCCGGAACGCACCTATGAGATGTTTCTGGTGATGCCGCACACGCGGTAGCTAGTGCTTCGACGCCGGCATAAGGGCCGGCGTCGATACGGTGGTGACTAATGTGGTCACTACGCGGTCACCAATGCGGGGTCAGCCCGGTCGCGTTCGTCCGGTAAAAGCGTGGTCAGCACATCCACCGTGCGCGCCGTCGCGCCCCGATGACGTGCGGCAAACGCCGACGCCGCGCCGCCCATCGCGATACGTCGCGAACGGTCTTCGAAGAGTTCGCGCAACACCCGCGCGAGATCGGCCGGATCCTGCACCTGCACCGCCGCGCCGGCGGCGACCGCGTCCGCGGTCGCCTGCGTGAAATTGAACACGTGTGGCCCGATCAGCACGGGCACACCGACCGCGCAGGCTTCGATCAGATTCTGTCCGCCAAGCGGCAACAGACTGCCGCCGATAAACGCCAGATCGGACGCGGCATAGTAAGCGCCCAGTTCGCCCATTGAATCGCCGAGCAGCACGGTGACGTCGCCGGGCAACGCCGGAATGGTCTGCGCTGAACCCACGGGGCTCGCCGCCGCACCTGCCGGCGCCCACTTCGATCGACGCTCGCAACGCAGGCCCGTTTTCTCCGCCAGCGCAGCCACTTCATCGAAGCGCTGCGGATGACGCGGCACCAGAACCAGCAGCGCATCTTCGACGCCGAGCGCCGCGAACGCCTGCAGCACCAGCGCCTCTTCGCCCTCGCGCGTGCTCGCCGCGACCCACACCGGGCGCGTGCCGATTGCCGCACGCCATGCATGTCCGCGAGCCGCGAGTTCGGGCGGCGTCGCCATATCGAACTTGAGGTTGCCCAGCACGGCGACGTTGCGCGCACCGAGCGCCGTCAAACGTTCAGCGTCCGAAGGACTTTGCGCCAGCACGCGTGCAAAGCCGCCGAACACCTCGCGCGTCGCCTTGCCGAACTTCGCCGCGCGTTTGAATGAACGCGCCGACATCCGTGCATTGGTGAGCACGAGCGGTACATCGGCGCGACGGCATTCGTCGATCAGCGTCGGCCACACTTCAGTTTCCATCACGACGCCGATCGATGGCCGCCATGCGCGCAGGAAGCGTCGCACGGCATGCGGCATGTCGTACGGCAGATAGCTGCGCAGCACCCGGTCGCCGAAAATCTGCTCGCCGGTCGCGCGACCGCTCGGCGTCATGTGCGTGAGGAGAATGCGTGCGTCAGGACGCGCGTTGAGCAGCGCTTCGATCAGCGGCTGCGCGGCGCGTGTCTCGCCCACCGATACCGCGTGCACCCAGATCAACGGTGCATCGTCATCGGGACGGCGTCCACGCGTGCGGCCGAAGCGTTCGCCGATATGCTCGCGATAACCGTGCTCGCGACGCGAGCGGATCAGGAGCCGCAAGACCGCCAGCGGCGCGACGATCCACCAGAGCGCGTTATAGATGACTCTCAGCATCCCGCCTCCATGCGGACGGGAGCGCAGAGGCGGACGCCGAGGCAATCGCCAGGGCGAGCGCCGACGCGAACGTAGCGGAGCAAACCCGGGAGAAAAACCGGGCGAAACACCGGGCGCGACGCGCGAAGAGCCGCGCTCAAACCAGCGCCCTGCCCTTCAGGCGCTCGAGGATGCCAAGCGGCGCGCACTCCGGCTGCGCCATCGCCTTGACCGGCAGGAAGAATGTCTGCTCGAGCATGAACTGGCCGGACATCACAGCGTGCGACGTCTGATCCGAAAAACACACCCACACGCTGCCCGGCGGAAACGGCATCGTTTCCTGCGGACTGGCCTTCTGATAGTCGAGGTCGGCTTTCATGCCGTCGTGCAGGTTCAGCATCAGATGGTCGTACTCGCTACGCGGCGATTTGGTGACGTGCAGCAGATGCTGCAGCCAGGCGGAACCGGGCATCTGCGGCTTGATCTTTGGCAGGAAGCGCTTCGCCATATCCTCGAACGGTTCGCCGACGCGCCACACGCGCGGCGCGCCATGCGGATTCACGTTCGTGAAGACGCGCAGGATCCGTTCGCCATAGTTGGGCCGCGACGGGAAGGCGTCGACGTGCAGACGGCTGTCGTCCTTGCGCCACGACGTCTGGCGCGTTTCCACCCGATGCAGACGCAGACTGGTCGGCGCGACGCGCAGCTTGCCGTCGTATTCGGGGAAAAGCCCATCGACGAGCGAGCGCGCATTCGACTGATACCGCGCGATCAGCGCACGCACCGCCGATTGCGCCACCGCATCGCCGAGCACGCCGTGCAACGCGCCGCCGTTCGGTTCGAGGCTGATGTTCTTGCGCTTCGGATCGGCGATCGCCGGGTCAAGCAGCGCCTGCTCGCCGCCTTCGATCGCAAAGCGCAGGTTCGGGAAATACAGCACCTTGCCGCGCTCGACACCTGCGAGCAGCGTCTCGCGCGGAACGGACAGGTTGAGTCCCTGCCAGTCGGCAGATGCGACTTCGATGATCTGGGATTCGTTCATGGTCGCCCTTTTGAAGCGGGTGGTGCGTAGCGTGTTCGTGGCGCGGCGGTTTGGCCGCAACCGGGTAGCCGTCAGGGAATACGTTTCGTGCCAGTCCCCAACGCAACCCGCACCGCAACCTCAAAGCAGTCCGAAACCGGCCAGCGCGGATTTCACCTGCTGGAGCGTCGGCGGCTGGCCGGCCGTGCCGAGATTGACGACGTTCGGCGACCAGTAGCCGCCAGTACGCCACGCGGTGGCGAAATTGTACAACTCGACCGTCGGCCGTTTCAGCGCCGCCGCGATGTGAACTAGACCTGTGTCAACGCCGACCGTCGCCGCTGCGCCGTCGATCAGCCCAACCACCGCCGGCAGCGACAACCTCGGCGGCACGATGGCCGCCGCGCCGAATTCGCGTGCGAGCCGCTCGCTCGTCTCGCGCTCGGCGTCGCTGCCCCACGGCAGCACGATCGACGCGCCACGCCGCACCAGCGACTGGCCGAGCTCGATCCACGCCGTATCGGGCCACTGCTTGTCGGTGCGTGAGGTGGCATGCACGAACACCACATACGGCACCGGCAGGTTCAGCCCGAGCGCCGAGAGCGCCAGTGCCGCGCGCCGCGTGTCGAGGCCGAAGTCGATGTCGTCGGTGGGTTGCGGCGCGGGTTCGCCGAGCGCGCCCGCCACCAGCTGGCGCGTGCGTTCGACAACGTGCGTGCGCGGCGGGATCGGCACACGCTGGTCGTAGAAAAAGCGCACCGGCCATTCGAAGCCGGCGCCGTCGGTGCGGTTCGCGAGGCCGACGAGCGGCCCACGCGCCCAGCTGGCGACCCACGCGGTCTTGATGAGCCCCTGGCAGTCGATCACCAGATCGTATTTTTCGGCGGCGAGCGCGCGGCGGAATGCGCCGATCTCGCGCCAGTTATCGAGCGAAAACAGACGCTTGCGCCAGCGGCGCAGCGAAAACGGAATCGCGCGGCGCACGCCGTCGACGAGCTGCACCAGCTCAATAAAGCTTTCTTCGACGAGCCAGTCGATCTGCGCATCGGGATACCGGCGACGGATATCGGCAATCACCGGCATGTTGTGGACGACGTCGCCGAGCGACGACACCCGCACGATCAGGATCTTTTGTACGCTCAAGTGATAAATACCGGCAAAGCGGCTCGAAGATGCGTGAATGGGACCGCAATTCTATCGCGACCGGCGCCGATTCCGGGATAAGTCTCTGCCGTGCGTCGAGGCCGGACAGCGAGGCCGTACGTCGAGGCCGAACGGCTGGAGCAAACGTCCGGGCACGTTGCCACGCAAACGCGGGCAGAACACATAAAAACGCGGCGCAATGGCTCCCGCCACGCGCCGCGTCCGACGGCGGTGTCATCGCGGGAGGGGTGCAACCCGCCCGCCATGCCGCCCGTCTGACCGTTAGAACGGCAATTTTGCGTCCGGCTTCTCCGCGAGGATCACGCGGCGGAAATCTTCCTGAATCCGCTTGAGCGCCGCGTCGTTATCTGCTTCGAAGCGCATCACGACGACCGGCGTCGTATTCGACGAGCGCGCGAGGCCAAAACCGTCCGGATACTCGACGCGCAGGCCGTCGATCTTCACGACATCGTCCGCGCCGGTGAACTGCGCGCTTTGCTGCAGGCGGCCGATCAGTTCGAAGTTCTCGCCTTCTTCGAGCTTCAGCTGCAGTTCCGGCGTGGAATGCGAATTCGGCAGGCTGTTCAGCAGCTTGCTCGGATCCTTCACGCGCGAGAGGATTTCCAGCAGACGTGCGCCGGTGTACAGGCCGTCGTCGAAACCGTACCAGCGGTCCTTGAAGAACACGTGGCCGCTCATTTCACCCGCGAGCGGCGCGCCGGTTTCACGCAGCTTCGCCTTCACGAGCGAGTGACCCGTCTTCCACATCAGCGGCTCGCCGCCCTTCTCGCGCACCCACTTTGCGAGATTGCGCGTGCACTTCACGTCATAGATGATCTGCGCGCCCTTGTTGCGGGACAGCACTTCTTCGGCGAACAGCATCAGCTGACGGTCCGGATAGATGATCTGGCCGTCTTTGGTCACGACACCCAGGCGGTCGCCGTCGCCATCGAACGCAAAGCCGATTTCGGCGTCGGTTTCCTTCAGCGCGCGGATCACGTCCTGCAGGTTTTCCGGGTGTGCCGGGTCCGGGTGGTGGTTCGGGAAGTTGCCGTCGATCTCCGTGAACAGCTCCACGAGGTCGCAGCCGAGCTTCCTGAACAGCTTCGGCGCGAGACCGCCCGCCACGCCGTTGCCCGTATCGACGACGATCTTCAGCGGGCGCGTCAGCTTGATGTCGCTCGCGATGCGTTCGAGGTAAGCATCCTCGATATCGTAATCGGCATACGTACCGCTGCCCTCGGAGAAGTTGTCGTCGACGATGCGCTGATGCAGCGCCAGGATCTGCTCGCCATAGATGGCCGCGCCGCGCAGGACCATCTTGAAGCCGTTGTAGTCCGGCGGATTGTGGCTGCCAGTCACGACGATGCACGAATCGACGCGACGCTCGCCGCCCGCGAGCTTCAGCGGCACGCTGGCCGCGAAGTAGCCGACGGGCGTCGGCACCATGCCGACGTTCACGACATCGACGCCGGCCGCACGCAGGCCGTCCGACAGTGCTGCGATGAGATCCGGGCCCGACAGACGTCCGTCACGCGCGACCACGACGGCATCGCCGCCCTGCGCACGCACTTCGCTGCCGAACGCGCGACCGATCGAACGGGCTGCGTCGGTGTCCAGCGTCTTGCCGATCACACCGCGAATGTCATAGGCCTTGAAAATCGATTTGGAGATCATGGATTGGCTCACTTGCGTGCAATGGAGAAATTTGACTGGCGTTCTGCGTCATCACTGTGACTTCCATGATGACCGCATGGCGCCCTTGCCGGAAGCGGTCCGGTTCCAACTTATAATTGCGGTTTTTCAGATACGCCTTCTGGCGCCATTCTAATGCTTAGACGCGTCTTCCTCATAAAGTTGCCACGGCGTGCGACGAGGCGGGCATGCGCTCACGTATCCAGTCGTCCTTCCATCGGGGCAGGCACGACGCGTGCTGAAGGGCGAATCCAGTCGCGCACCCCGGCACTCGCGGGCCGCGGATGCTGACGCTCAGGCGCTTCGCCAGTCCGGATGTCACGAAAGCAGTCGCCAACATCGTCTGGCTGGGGCTGGAGCGGCTCACGCAGATTGCCGTTGCGATCGCGATCAGCGGCGTGCTGGCGCGTTATTTCGGCCCGGACACGTTCGGCAAATGGCAGTACGCCAATACGCTGCTGCTGGTGCTGTCTCCCATCACCTGGGTGTGCGGCGCGGAAATTCTCGTGCCGACCATCGTCCATCGTTCATCTGAACAGCTCGGCACGGTGCTCGGCAGCGCGTTTGTGCTGCGACTGTCGGTTTCAGCGGTTGCCCTGCTCCTGACGTGGGCCGGGATCGCGGCGGGGCTGACCGATCCGCTCGTCGGCGCGATGCTCGCGGGGCTGGCCGTCACGATGCTGTTTCGCGAGCCGTTCGTCGGCGTGATCAATGCGTGGCTGCAAAGCATGACGTACAGCAAGCCACAGCTGCTCACCAGCATGACGACGGCCCTCTTCAAGGCCGCGCTCGTCTGGCTGCTGGTGCGCGCGGCGGCCGCGCCGTCGGGATTCGGCTGGCTGTGGGCGCTGGAATCGGCGGCGATCGGCGGCGTGCTGCTGGTGTATTACATGCGCCGGCATGGCGGCAAGCTCGGCTGGCATCTCGACCGCTCGCTTTTCCGTCATTTCGCGACCGCGGGCACGGTGTTCTGGCTCGGGCTCATCTGCATGTATCTGTTTCTCAAGCTCGACCGGCTGATGCTCGAACGCACGATCTCGTTTGCCGATCTTGGGCGCTATTCCGCTGCGCAGCAGTTGAACGAGAACTGGATCACGCTCGCGCTGATGCTCGCGCAAACGCTCGCGCCCGCCTTTGTCTACCGTGTGCAGGACGCCGTGCGTCTGCGGCGCAACATGTGGCGGCTGATGGCGATGACCGCGCTGCTGATGGTGGGCGGCGCGCTGGTGCTGGATCTGCTGGCCGGGTTCATCATCAGCCGTGTGTTCGGGCCGTCGTATGAAGGCGCGATCGGGATTTTCCGCTGGGCTGTCTGGCTCTCCGTGCCGGCAGGCATCGAGGCGATCGGCAACCTCGTCGTGCTGAAATATCAGGCGAAATTCGTCTTGCTGTCGAAGTGGCTGCTGGCGCTTGCGGTGGCTTTCGCCGTCAATCTGCTGATGATTCCGCGTCTGGGCGCATATGGTCCGCTCGTCGGGCTGGCGGCCGGTTATCTGGCCGCTGCGGCCGTCAATCTTTACTACATCCGTTTCAAGCTGCGTCCATGAGTTCATCTGTGCCGTTATCCGCGAACCCGACTGGTGGCGCGCCTCGCGTGGGCGCGCTCAGTGACGTCGCGATCCTGATGCCCGCTTACAACGGCCAGGCCGATGTGGACCGCACGCTTGCGTCGTTCAGCGAAGACGCGCCGATCTACGCCCTGATCGTCGACGACGGCAGCACGCCGCCGATCGTCGCGCCCGCGATTG
This sequence comes from Paraburkholderia sp. GAS334, assembly GCF_050436625.1. NCBI lineage: Bacteria > Pseudomonadati > Pseudomonadota > Betaproteobacteria > Burkholderiales > Burkholderiaceae > Paraburkholderia > Paraburkholderia sp. GAS334. The sequence continues at coordinate 43,928 of NZ_JBNDMO010000028.1, forward strand.
CGAACATGTCGATCGAAGTGCTGCGCATGCCGAGGAACGGCGGCATCGAGCGCGCCTTGCAAACGGGCATCGATGCGCTCGCCGAGCGCGGCTTCCGCTACGCCGCGCGCATCGACGCGGGCGATCGCACGGTGCCGAAGCGGCTCGCGAAACAGCGCGCATATCTCGAAGCGCACCTGCAGAGCGCAGGCCTCGGCATGTGGGCGCAGGTCGTCACGCGCGACGGCACGCCGGTTTTCATGCTGAGCCCGCCCGCTGATCCGCAGGCGATCCGCCGCATCCGCTTCTTTCGTGGCTGCTTCGTGCATCCTTCGATGATGCTGCGTATCGACGCCGTGCGCGCCGTCGGCAACTATCGCGCGGCATATCGTTCCGCGGAAGATCTCGATCTGTTCCTGCGCCTGATGGAACGCTACGACTGCGCGAATCTCGCCGAACTGGGCCTGTATTACGAACTCAACGAAGGCGGCATCAGCGCGACGAAACGCCGTCAGCAGATCAGCTCGACGCTGAAGCTGCAACTGCATTACTTCAACCCAGCCAATCTCTACGACTGGCTCGGGCTCGCTAAAAACCTGCTGCATTTCGTCGTGCCCTATAGCGCGTTGCAACGGATCAAGCGCACGCTGTTCGCCTCGCGGGCAGCAGGTTGAGCCTCATCTGGCAGTTACCCGCAGTTACCCGCAGTTACTCTCTTTACGAAATTCGAATGAAGTCTTCTGGAACGTCGGTTAGCATTCTGCGCATCAGTCTTGTCTGTAATACGGCGTGGGCGATCTATACGTATCGTCAGGGGCTGATCCGCATGCTCGTCAGCAAGGGCGTCGATGTGACCGTGATCGCGCCACGCGATCGCACATTCGACCTGCTGACGGAAATGGGCTGCCGCTGCATCGATCTGCCGGTCGCTTCAAAAGGCACGAGCCCCCGCGACGATCTGCGTACGTTCTGGGCGCTGTATCGGCTCTACCGGACAATCCGTCCGGACGTTGTGTTCCACTACACGATCAAACCGAATATCTATGGCTCGATTGCGGCGAAACTGGCGGGCGTGGCATCGGTCGCGGTGACGACCGGTCTCGGCTACGTTTTCATCCAGCAGAGCCGCGCGGCGCAGGTCGCCAAAAAACTGTACCGTTTTGCTTTCCGCTTCCCGCGCGAGATCTGGTTCCTGAATCATGACGATGAAGCCGCCTTTGTCGACCAGAAGCTGCTGGTGTATCCGGAGCGTGCCCGGTTGCTGCACGGCGAAGGCGTCGATCTCGACCAGTTCGCGTTCGCGCCGCTGGTGGAGCGGGAGCGGTTCACCTTCGTGCTGATCGGCCGTCTGCTGTGGGACAAGGGCGTGGGCGAGTATGTCGAAGCGGCGCGCCGGCTGCGTGCACGTTATCCGCATGCGCGCTTCCTGCTGCTCGGGCCGGTTGGCGTCGACAACCCGAGCGCGATTACGCGCGATGAGGTCGACGCGTGGCAGCGCGAAGGCGTGATCGAGTACGCGGGCGAGGCGCACGACGTGCGGCCTTTTATTGTCGATGCTGACTGCGTAGTTTTGCCGTCGTATCGTGAAGGTGTGCCGCGCACGCTGATGGAAGCATCGGCGATGGGCCGGCCGATCGTCGCAACGGATGTGCCGGGTTGCCGCGAAGTGGTCGCCGACGGCGTGAATGGATGGCTGTGCGAGGTGAAGAGCGCAGATAGTCTTGCTGCGAAGCTCGCGCAGATGCTCGACATGAGCGGCGATGAACGCCGCGCGATGGGCGAACGCGGCCGAAAGAAAGTCGCGTCGGAATTCGACGAGAAGGTTGTCGTCGAACGATATAAAGACCTGCTGCACACCTTGACGGGCGTTTCACTTTAACGGAGTAAAGCATGTCTGCAACAAACGCGAAGGGCACGATCCTGGTGACAGGCGGAGCAGGTTTTATCGGCTCCCACACGTGCGTCGAATTGTTGAACGGCGGCTATGACGTGGTGGTCATCGACAACCTCGTGAACAGCAACCCCGAGTCGCTCAAACGTGTCGAGCAGATCACCGGCAGGAAGCTCGCGTTCTACGAAGCCGACGCGCGCGATGAAGCGGCGTTGAAGGGCATTTTCGACGCGCATCCGGTCACTGGAGCGATCCACTTTGCGGCGCTCAAGGCGGTGGGCGAATCGGTGGCGAAACCGATCCAGTATTACCGCAACAACGTCGACAGTCTGCTTGTGCTGCTCGATGTGATGCGCGAGCGCGACGTGAAGCAGTTCGTGTTCAGTTCGTCGGCGACTGTTTATGGCGTGCCGGAAAGCTCGCCGATCGACGAATCGTTTCCGCTTTCCGCGACGAATCCGTACGGACAGTCGAAGCTCATTGCCGAGCAGGTGATGCGCGATATTGAAGTTTCGGATCCGTCGTGGAAATTCGCAATCCTAAGGTATTTTAATCCTGTTGGCTCACATGTGAGTGGCCTGATTGGGGAAGACCCCTCTGGCGTGCCCAATAATCTGATGCCATATGTCGCACAGGTTGCCGTAGGCAAGCTCGAGAAGCTCCGCGTATTTGGAGGCGATTACGACACTCCTGATGGCACGGGCGTGCGCGATTACATTCACGTGGTCGATCTTGCGCGCGGGCATCTTGCGGCACTCGATGCGCTCGTCAATCTCGACTCGGGGTTTGTTGTGAACCTTGGCACGGGCCAGGGGTATAGCGTGCTGGATGTCGTGCGCGCATTTGAAAAGGCGTCGGGCAAGCCGGTGCCTTATGAAATCGTCGCGCGCCGCCCCGGGGATATTGCACAATGCTTCGCCAATCCCACTGCGGCAGAAAAGCTTCTCGGATGGCGCGCGCAGTTCGGCATCGAGCGCATGTGCGCGGATCATTGGCGCTGGCAGTCGATGAACCCCAACGGGTTCGACGCAGCATAGTCTTTTGCGCGCCGCGATCTGCACTCGCCGGGCGAACGGACGCGATCGTCGTGCGTACAGCGTGCGCGATCGTCCGCTACTGTTTCATCTTGCCCGTTGCGTTGTCGCCCGACGCGCCTTGCGGCGACATCGCGTTTTCGCGTTGTTGCATCAGCGTGCCGCTGGCCGGGTGGGTGCTGCCCGCCTCCGCCGCACGGCTCATGCTCTGGCCTTCCTTACCCGGCTGCATGCCCTGGCCCGCTTGCTGGTCGGCGGGTTGCGGCTTACCGCTGTTGGTCTGGGCAAACGCACCGGCGCTCGCCAGTAGGGTAAAAGCGCACATTGCCATCGCTATCCGTTTCATGATCGTCTCCAGCTCGGGCATCGCCTGGGCGCTGCCCCGAAACCTTACGAATAGCATTCGTCGTGCCTGCGGCGATGCATGAAACGGGCCGCCATCGATGATTGCTTGCACTGCGCCCCCCCGACGTATGCGAAGCCAGACGATCTTGCGAGGCCGGATACCCGCACCGCGCCGAGGTGATTCGCGGGTACCCGAGGTGGCCAGGCTGGATCAAGTTCTATCGCCCGCGTGCAATCCATCCGGAACTTTTTGAGCCGCTGCATGATACCGGGCCGCTCCGTGGACCGCGCATGGTGAGGATCTGACCTTGATGGCGTGGGTCGGGAAAGTGCGGTGGTTTTTGTATGCGCACCAGTCCTGTTGGGGCACAAGTCCGCAGCCCTACTGGACAGGATCCATCCGGAATGCAAAATAATCTGATGCTATGTGCCGCTCGGGTTGCCGTGCGCAAACCCGAGGAGCTCCGCGTTTTTGGAGGCGACTACGACACGCTGGATGGGACAGGCGTACGCGATTACATTCACGCGATCGATCTCAACCGCGGGCGTCTTGTGGCGCTCGATGCGTTCGTCAAACTTGATGCGAGTTTTGTCGTGAATCGTTGTACCGGCCAGGGATGGGGCGTGCTCGATATGGTGCGTTCATTTGAGAAAGCATCGGGTAAGTCCGTACCCTATGAAATGTTGGCGCGCAGGCCTGCGCGATATCCTACAATGCTTCGGTGGTTCGATCGCAGCAGAAAAGCGGCCTGGATGGCACGCCCAGTTTGGGATCGAGCGCATGTGCGAGGATCACTGGCGATGGCAGGCGACGAATCCAAAGCGGCTTGCGTGGCGCATCGGCACGTCCGTGTCTCAATCCTTTCTGCCTGATCAGATCCCGGCGGACGCGCTCTCCTCCCGGTCACTACATCGTGCGCATCGCACGCCCCTGAACCGGTTGAGCACGGCGCCTTTGCATGGCCCTGCTTCACACCGTCGCACTTCTACACGTCGACGTCGTACGTGCGTGTCCGGATCATCAAATCATCCCGCCCTCTCTGAGCGGCGGCGTTTTCAGCGAAGCGCGCTTACGCGTGCCCCCGATTCATGCTATCCAGAACCCAAGGGCTTTCATTTGCAAATTCTGAAGTTGCCCATAAGACGGATATCCGATTGCAAACCCTCCGGCCGTGTTGGCAATGAGGAGGTTGTGGCGAACGGCATGGCAAAAGCCGCCCTGAATTTATCGTGCTTCAGGTCCTGCGATCAGTGCAAAAGCGGTGGCGTCCCGGCCTTCTGACCCATGCACGCGTCATCATCTTGTAGATGCAGTACACATCCAGGCAGAATCCCAACAAGCCACCCTCTCTAACGAAAGCACCGGGCCAGGTGCCTTTTTCCTGTTGTTCCAGCACACACCTGCATCCATCGAGCAACAGCGTTGACACGACCTGCCGAAGGCCAAGAACCGCGCTTCCCGCCTGGACCATGACCGTAAAGTCAATGCGGCCCGGCCGAGCCCAGCCCAGCCAAGATGCGCACGGCAAAGCTTCCCGGGCAAGGACCTGCAGGGCAACCCGAGGGATAACAAACAGCAGACCGTGCTGATTAAATGATGCAAACGGGCGAAAACAGGCGGCAGATACACTCGCGGCGACAACGGCCGATCGAGTTCGCCGTGAGTCGTGATTGCCGGTCTGTTGGGATCGCGCCGCATCCATTGCAGTCATCCCCTCAGGGCGACGCTTGCGTCGCCCTGAGTTTCGTGCTTCAATGAGGGCCAGTAGCAGAGTATCCGCTTTTCAAACGCCGTATGCCGGCAACAAGTAGTCAAGAATTCTCCGATCGAGAATTCCCCGATATAGTCGGGCATCAATAGCAATTTGCAGTTGCACTGCAGGGATTCGTGGCCTGCGTGCCGATCCTGAAGGTATGCGTCTGTCGTCGCATGCCATCTGTGACCCGCTTCCACGGAGGTATCTGGAAGACGGCCACAGAAAGGATCGCAACGGTCTGTTACGCGCCGCTTGCGGCGCCGTGCATCCTTCTGCCACTCTAATCAAAACCCCAGCGTCCATTGCATCCGCGTTCCCGCGGATACGCAATGGTAGCGCTCGGTCACCCCTGCCGAATCTGGCATTCAGCAAGCCCCAGGCGCCGTGTCGCGCGCGCCCCGGTCGCCTGCCATTGCAAACCAATGGCATCAGCGCACCAACGCGGGCTATCAATCTTCCAAAGCTAGCAGACCGACGTTCTATCCAGCGCCCATTTCGCGCGGGATCCCCAAGCTCAACGTCAATATCGGCGCACCTCCCGATCAACAGCAACGCCCTTACGGGCAACAGCAATGCCCTCAAGGCACGTGCGTCAGGCTACTGCGGCTCTCCACCGAGCCTGACACGCGATCAATGGCCCCGGCCTTCGAAATCGTGCCTGGCAATCGCCAGGCGTGGAGCCGCATCTGGCCGTTGCGCGACCATCCGCTCGCGCCGGCGCTAACCTCGAGGGATTGATATGGGCGACCGACACATGCTGGACAACGAAGCAAGGATCTTGATTAGCAGCATCGCAGGCAGTTTCATGGTCCAGGAAAGCTGGAGCCGGGCCTGGCGGCTGTACCTTGGCTATCTGCAACTGCGGGGCTTGCTGCCTGAGCAAATGAAGGACACGCCCCTTCACACGCTTGGACCGTTTGTGCAGTTCTGCATTCGGAACGAGATTGGCGCTGCCACCATTGCCAACGTGCTGGCGGCAATTCGCGCCTGCCTGCGCCAAGCTGGCGTCGACCCCGCCACAATCCCATCGAACCGAAAACTCGCTGTCCCACGTCGAGATCGGGCACGCACACCGCGCCCCTAAGGGTGTTTGGCAATCGGTGCTTGGCAATCGACGGGTATTAAGCCGCGTCTGGCCGGCGCGAACTTCGGTTCGTGCCGGCGCTAACCGGGGGGGGGTGAGATGGGCAAACGACAAAGATTCGAACACGAAGTCAGCGAGTTGAGCAAAAGGGCGGGAGGTAGCTATGAAAACCAGAAAAATCGGCGTCTTCTCTGGCGGCTCTACCTTCGTTATCTCCAACTGAATGACTTGCTTCCCGAGCGTGTAAAGGACACGCCCCTTCATACGCTCGAACCATTCGTGCAGTACTGTCTTTTGAACCTGAAAAAGCCTGGTGACATTGCCAACAGACTGGCGGCGATTCGCGTCTGCCTGCGTCACGCCGGCGTCAATCCAGCCACGATTCCAACAAACCGGGATCTTGCCGTGCCGCGCCGAAACCGGTCAGGCACAAGGCGCCCTTACACGGACGAGGAATTTCACATGCTTCTCGCACGTTGCCAGAAAATTGATCAAGGCCTCTATCACATCGTCTGGCTATGCCGCCTCCTCGGCCTGCGCCTGAAGGAGGCACTTGAATGCAATGAAACCTTGCAGGAATGGCGCGAGGCCCTACGCAATGGCGAGGTTTCTTTACCCATCAGGCGCGGGGCGAAGAACAAGCGGTTCCGGCGTGTAGAAATCCTGATGGCACGACGCGCCGAGACATTGCAGGCGGTCGAGGCCGCATGCGCTTTCTGCGACGCGAACGGCGGCGAGCTCATTGGTAGCAGGCATAACAACCTTAAGGGCGCGGTCAACCGACTGAAGCCATGGTTGCGGCGAGCCGGCATGACGGGCGAGCTGTCCTTGCACGCGCTCCGGTATACCTACGCCTGTGACAAGGCTAACGAAATACGCGACGCGGGAATCGAGGAGCTTGAAGCGCTTGTTACTTTAAGCGAACTCCTTGGCCACGGACCCACGCGCGCCCGCTGGATCTTCCGCGTGTATCTCAAATCAGTGGCACACAGGTTCCCGTCCCTCCAGCCGAAGGCGAGAACCAGGAGCGCCCAGGCATCCGCGCGAAAAGCTCGATCAGCGGAAGACGCGACTCCCGATACCTGTTTTGCGGCTTAAGGTGGTAGCGATGGCGAGGCAGCCAGCCCAGCTTGTAGCGCCAGACATTAAGGCACACTCACGTAAATCAGGTGAACCGCAAAGCCGACAGTATTCGCTCAGTCATGGCGACATTTCGCCATGACTGAGCGATTTCCGGCCTGCAGCTTAAGCTGTCCCTCGAAGAAAGCTTCACTTGACGCTAACGAAGTTGGTGAGACAGGCGGTGACCAGACACTAGGGGTCGCGCGGTCAGCTATCGTTGATGAGGAACTGGATATTGATTGCACAAGCCCATGACTGGTCTGATGTGACTATCAGGAGGGGTTTGAACTCCGCGCAGCCATGCAGACATCAATCTCCTTGACTCGATTTTCGGATGGGAATGCAGCACCACGGCTTAGGCGTGCACGCAGGAAGCGTCGGTAACGGGATAAAACCCGTTAAAACTTGGACCACCAATGCTACCCGCTATGGCCGCTATTTTTATTAACACGCAGTCCGAACCTTAAGCAACGGGTCCTCATTTACCCGTTGCAATCCATGTTCGTCTTACGCTAGAATTCCCTTAGCCGAGTTGTTTCGGCATCGACATGATGACATGTGGGGCATCCCCACTATCAATTGATCAAGACAACGCAGAATTCAATCCTGACGAGATCTTGGGTTGGCGTCCGCCAGTGAGACAGCTGTGAAACGTCCTGCCACACCGGAGCAAAACCAGCATCGACCACGGTTTGGCGATTCTGGACAAGGTCCAGGTGCGTCTACAGCTTCTATAGCTCGCCCCCTGACGACCTGAAAATACAGCACAAACTCGCGATCGATCTTCATGCGGTCTGCACGTCAGGCGTTCGCCCGATACAGCAGCATCCCTAAAGAGAACAGCATCGCGCGCCTATTCGTTGCCAGCAATCTCCCGTTTTGCGCCAAAGCGCTGACTTCATAAAGTCTTTTTGACGACTCCTTCCGTCATCAGGCCAGCCATCCCACTCCTCAGCAATTAATCCGCGCCCCGGAAGCCCCGCTTTCGATCGTCGTGGAGAAGTCGCGCGCTTTCGCGCCCTCGAAAATCCGAACGTCCCTCGTAGCACCGTTCTCCCTTTTTCGCCTGTTGCCACACCGACCTGGCTTCACTACTCACAGGAGCACCAGCATGACCCATAGCATCGTTGTTCATTTTCGTACCAATGCAGCGCCCATCCAGACCTGCGTCGCGCAATTCATTCATGCGAAGACCGGCGGCCTGCTCGTAAGCACCGGACAATCGCGGAAACGCGAGACGTCCTCGGCTTCGAGCATCAGCCACCTTGCGTCACAACACCTTGAAGACGCCTACGGCGCACTCCTGAGTTCGCCACGCGGCGGAGTCATCGATATTGAGCAGATGGCCGCGGAGGCGATGATCAAATTCCTTCGGGAACATTGGGGCACCCTGAGGGAAATTGCGGCGATCGTTATGACGATCACCCCAGAGAATGAGTCGCAGGTGACGGCGCTCCATCTTGTCGAGGCGCTCGAAGAAGCCGGCATGGAGAAGTCACAGCTACGCGTGGTGTACGCAGACGTCCCGTGCGATGCCCGATTGGAGGTCGCATTTCCTCACGTGACGCAGCATTTGAACGCCGCGGAGTTTTTGAACTGCACGAAGGACGCCGTTCTGTTCACATCGCGTGCGCTCGAGAGCGCGCTCCAGCATCAGGTACCGATCGGCGCTGTAATTACCGGCGCAGCGAATTTCGAGACCGAACTGGAAGAAGCCCGAGACGCCGAAATGAGCGAGAAAACGCTGCGCACACTCGCGAAAAAGGTCCTTGCGCAGCGCATGGTACTGGGCATCCGCACTGACATCGATCGGCTGTTCGACGCACTCAGGCTGCCCTGCGCCGCTCAGGTATGGGCGCAGGAGGCTCGTGGCACCCCCTCGACGCAAACACCGAACTCATCGCCCGCCGTCGCAGACCGGGACACGATCAGCTCACACCCCACAACGGGCTAACGCACACCCTCGTCTGCGACGTTACCCAAATCGTGCCGGCGGCTGACTTCCAGGGAATCCGTCGGCGTATCTGACCCATTGCTGAAAAGGTAGATCATGGAGATTTTGCGCCTCCCCTATGACATCAACGAAAATGTCGCTGTTGCAGTTTCGTCAGTTGCTTGCCATCTTGATGCGGAAATGGCTCTAGACGCACTGTCAACCGAATACGACCGGGCGATCCAGACAGACCCTGAGCCTCATGTCGTGGAATTGCACGCGGACAATGTGGAATTTCCAATTCTTCACAACTGGAAAACCCGTGTACCAGAAGCGAATTACGAGCTCGGTCGCGGCCGCGTGATGTGGCACCTTGAGAATGAGGACTACATCGCATTTGGCATGCTCGAATTCTGGTATCCGGAGGCAATCCGGCTCTGCGGGGTACGCGTCGAAATAATTCCCAAGATCCTGTTCAGGCATCCTGAACTACTTACTGGCACAAAGGACCAGGAGTCGCTCGGCTCAATTCTTTTAAGGAAATTTGGCAAGCTGGCAGAGGGTTTTCCGACTCAACATAGCGCCTTTGGGTTTCACCCTGGATCCGTGCCTCTGAGCGCAATCAGCTTCTTCATGGGAGGAATCGACGACATCGACGCAGGTGCAATAGTCGCCTTTACCGATCATGTTTTCGCCGACGGATGCGGCGAAGCGGCTATGCGCGCGGCGACTGAAGAGGCATGTCGAGTTCGAGGTATCCACCTGTAGCGGGCGTTTTCGGACCCCGTCGAGCGACGTTTCGATAAGTGCAGGGCTGGCCGTGTGTGGGATGAAGCGAATGAGCGTCTTCGGTCGATCATTCGCTTCTGTTGGCCGGGCGTTGTGCTCGCGTCGCCGATTCCGGCACGGCACCAGTAGTCGGCCCCAACGCGTCTCTCGGTAGATCGGGAAGCCGCCGTCGCTCCATCTCGCTCTTGTGCTGGGGGGCCTCAGGATGACGGGAGAATTCACGCAAAGCCTCGACCGGAATCGGAGCATCAACAAAACCCGTGACGCCAGGTGGCGTCACGGGCGCCAAAACTTCCGGGCCATTCGTTGCGGCAAACTTTTTTATGAGGACCGCTCCTGAGCCACGATCACTTATTCGTTATCCTTGAGGAACCGTCTGCGAACAAGCGCGCTACGTTACCAAACCGGCCGGCATCATGCTGACCCCGCCGGTCGTCTCCAACGTTCCTGCGGTTGCTGGGCATGTTGCCGACTATGCGCTGACTTCCAGGTTCGGGCGATGCGGTCAATAACTGGCCGCGACCAACTTTCAGATCCGACGACGGACAGGACAGGTCGTCGTTTCGACTTGACTATCAATCAAATGGCTTGAGCACACGCCCCTCTGTCGCTGAGAAATCGGCCACGTTCCGCGTCACTACCTCCAGAACATCAATCAGAGCTGGCGTCACAGCGATTCTGTTCGCCGCCCTTTGGGCATGCTGATGAGGGCCTCTTCCTGGCGCCGCGGAGGGTGCAGACGAGGTCTTGCCGATGCTCTGTCTCAGCGCTTCCCCCGTGTGCGCCGCCTGGAGCTAAAGTCGGAAGTGGTGTACGGGGGGATTGAGGCGGGAGATTGATGGCGGTGGAGGTTTCAGCTGAGAATCTGATTGTCGAAGTCGGAAACCAGCAAACAACAAACCATCCACCATGAGCAAGTTTACGGAAAAAGAAATCATCGGTCTATCGGAAGGCGGTCTGGGGCTGGACGAACTGGTCCGGCACGGAGCCCGGCAGGTGATCCAGCAGGCGATCGAAGCAGAGCTGTTGGCGCTGCTGGAGCGGTTCGAGAACGTCAAGACCTTGCAGGGACAGCATGCCGTGGTGCGCAATGGCTATCTGCCGGAGCGCGAGGTGCTGACGGCGGCCGGCCCATTGCGGTGAAGGTACCCAAGGTTCGCGATCGATCAGGATCAGGTGTGAAGTTCAATTCCTCGATTGTGCCGCCGTATGTGAGGAAGTCGCCGCGCGTAAGTGCCGCGCTGCCGTGGCTGTATCTGAAGAGCATTTCGACGGGCGATATGAGCGAAGCGCTGGGCGTGCTGCTGGGCGAGGACGCCAACGGGTTGTCGGCGAACGTGGTAAGTCGCCTGAAGGCACAATGGGCCGATGAGCATGCCAGTTGGAGCCGGCGTGACCTGTCGGAATCGCGCTACGTGTATTGGTGGGTCGACGGCATTCATACCGGCCTGCGTAGTGAGAACTCGGACGGCCAGTGCCTCCTGGTGATCATCGGCGTGAGGCCGGATGGGCGCAAGGAGCGTGTGGCAATCGGCGACGGGTATCGCGAGTCGAAGGCGTCATGGCAGGAGCTGCTGCTCGATCTGAAATCGCGTGGCTTGCAGGGTGGTCCGCTGCTGGCAGTCGGCGACGGCGCAATGGGCTTCTGGGCTGCGCTGGAAGAAGTGTTTCCGGCGACACGTGGCCAGTGCTGCTGGTTTCATTATGCCCACCTCCCGATTATGCCGGTGTGCCGCCGCGATGCGGCGGCGCCAGCGGTGAACGTGGCGTACGCATCGGCATAATCCCGGTCATATGAGCGATGCTTCCTTTTCCACAACTGGGAGAAGGAGACAACTCATGTCAGATCCATCTCGCGTCCGTATAACCGGACCGCTCGCCGCGTTCGCAGCCGGCTTCGCCGCGGAGTTGAGCGCACAAGGTTACCGACCCAACGCCGCTGCGAATCAACTGCAGCTTCTTGCGCATCTGAGCCGGTGGCTTGCTTCCAGGCGACAGGACGCAACGACGCTCACCGCTTCGGTCCTGGACGAATTCCTGAATGCACGGCGCGCGCAGGGCTACACGTTGTGGCTATCATCCAAGGCGCTGACGCCGCTGGTCAGCTACCTCAGTAACGTTGGGATCGCGGTGGCGAGCGCGCACGCGGTGTTAAGTCCCAGCGAAGCACTGCTCGAGCGCTACCGCAAATACCTCCTCGATGTGCGCGGGCCTGTCGCGACCAGCGCTCGCGGATATGTCGACGTGGCTCGTGCTTTTGCCGTGACCAGAGTCGTCGATGGCGAACTCGATTGGAAGTACTTGCGACCGGAGCACCTGATCCAATTTGTGCTCTCTGCTAGCCGCGGTCGCTCAACCGGCTCAGCGAAGCTAACAGTAACGGCGCTGCGCTCTTTGCTCATCTATTTGCATATCGAAGGGTTTATCGCGCAGCCGCTTGACACAGCAGTTCCCTCGGTCGCCGGCTGGCGCCTTGCGGGGTTGCCGCGCGCACTGGTGACGCGCGACGTGCAACGCTTGCTGGCGGCTTGCGATCGGCGCACCCACCACGGCCAACGCGATTTCGCTATGCTAATGCTGCTTGCGCGTCTGGGCTTGCGTGCCGGAGAGGTGCGTATGCTTAATCTTGACGATATCGACTGGCGCGCGGGTGAACTCGTGGTGAGAGGCAAAGGTCAGCGCATCGAACGCCTTCCTTTGCCTGCGGATGTCGGCCAGGCATTGGCAGCGTATCTGCGACGTGGCCGCCCCGATACCGCACAGGGCTGTACCGTGTTCGTGCGTACACGCGCTCCTCACCGTGCGCTCTCATGCGGAGGTGTCACAGAAGCGGTGGCCGCCGAGGCTTCACGCGCGGGCCTCCCTCACATGAGCGCCCATCGACTGCGTCACACACTTGCAACCCAGATGGTTCGCTCGGGTGTTGCACTTCCCGAGGTCGCCCAGGTGTTGCGCCATCGGCGCCTGATGACCACGTCAATCTACGCGAAGGTCGACCGGGAGGAGTCCTGTCGCAACTGGCCAGCATTCACGGTGCGCCCCGCTACCTGCGTTCGGACAACGGCCCGGAATTCGGGTCGCATGCCATCCTGAAGTGGGCTGCCGAAAACAGTATGGAAATGGCGCTTAGCGATCCGGGCAAGCCATGGCAGAACGGCGCAGACGAGAGTTTCAACGGCAAATTCCGTGACGGATGTCTGAGCCTTGAGTGGTTCCGCAGCCGCGCGGAGGCAAAGGTAGTGATCGAACAGTGGCGGCGCCACTACAATTCGATCCGGCCACATTCAAGTCTGGCGTACCTGACGCCCGACGAGTTCAAGCAGCAGTATTGTTCAACTGAAGCAACCGAGGCCGTTCTCCAAGATTGAAATGGCCCGAAGAAATCAGGCAGGTCACAGCCGCGGCGCCATCGCCAAAACTTTGCACGCGCAAAACTGGGACCAGCAAGATTTATACCTTATTATTAAATTATGAGGTATAAATTGACAGATTTCAATTTATACCTTACTATGAAATTTAAAGGTATAAATTGACCCGCTCATGGTGAACTTTCACAACGACGCGTTGCAGACGCTGTATTCGTCCGTCACTGAACGAGCCGGCGCGCAGACGCACATTCCGTTGCACTCTCCTGGCTCTGCTGCCCAGAAGACGATCGACGGGAAAACATACATCTACTGGCGGATATATCTGGCGTCAGGCAAACACAAGGAAACGTCATTGGGTCGTGCGGGTGAACCTTCCACTGACGCCGCGCTCGACGCGAAATTGCTGGAGAGCGGAGAGATGCGCGCGATTGCTGCCGAGGTTCAGCTCTTGCGGAAGGCCGGCTTCGCCGCCGCGGACAACTCGTCGGCGCTCACCATCGCCACGCTGTTTAACGCCGGCATTTTCGGCCATGGTGGTGTACTCGTCGGTTCCCACGCCTTCGGCGCGCTTCTGAACAGCTTGGGCGTTCGCCTGCCAGCGAACTACAGGACTGAGGATATCGATATCGGCAGCGCTGGATCTATTTCAGTCGCCATCCCGGAAAATCGTACTTTCCTCGACATTCTGCGTGACAGCGGAATCCCCTTTCTCGAGGTGCCTGATCTGGACTCCCGAAAGCCCGCAACTTCGTTCAAGGCTCGCGGCCAGCCACTGAAAGTCGACCTGCTCGTGCCGGGTACCGATGCATACGAGACGAAATCGCTGCCCCAGTTACGCGCGCACGCCACGGGACTTCCGTACTTCAGGTACCTGGTTTCCAACCCGACGCGCGGGTTCATCCTCGGCAAGGAGCATGTCGTTCCGGTTCTGCTGCCCGACCCCGCACGGTTCGCACTTCACAAATTGATTGTCAGCACGCTCCGCGACCCGTTACGTGCCCTCAAGGCGGATAAAGACCGTCGCCAGGCAACCGTGCTGATTGACGCCCTGATGGAAAGATTCCCAGACTGGTTACAAACCGCAGCCAGCGAGCTCGAGGAAGGCGCGCGTCCTAAGGTTGCCAAGGCCGCGGCGCTGGCTTTGAGGCTAGATTCAGGCCTGTCTGAGCGTGCCCGCGATTTTCTTGCCGATCTGGATGACCAGTAACAGCATGCTCGCGATATGCGAAGAGCCCCTCGCCAGTTCCATTTCGCATTCTTTCAGAAACGGTCAATACCCCGCCTCGTGAACGAGAGAGCCTGCATGGATTTCTCTGAATGGACTGTGACAAAGGGCGCGGGCGAAAGTGCTTCGCACACGGGACGGTCTCGTTTGCAGGCCGTGGCGACAGCACAGTGCGGTTCATCACTGTTTCTGTATCGACGCGCGAGCAGCCTGCAACGCGTGCGCCGGCGTTTGGCCGGTGAGATGGCGGTGGCGGCACAGCCGGCGACTCCCATTGGTGCATCAGCGGCAGCGACCTTGCGCATGCCGTTCCACAGCGTTCCGAAACAGCTTCGGCGGATTGACTTGCCCCCTGCGGAGTTGCACGCGCCTGATAAGCGTCCATGTACGGCCTCCAGGGGAGACGGTACCCGATACCAGGGTTTTCTCTTGAACGCGGTTGTGCTCCAACGCGACCAGGGCATTCGGCGCCGCTCGCACACGCTGTGCATCGCCACACCGCGCAACATGCGATTGACATTCGCGCGCTCTACCCTAGAATCGTATTTTGCTGCGTCGCAACAGCGCTTCCAACTCTGCGACTCGCCGTTCGTGATTGCGTTCGACGGTCTCCCGGACATTCGCCACTTCACCCTACGGAGATAGTGATGAGCACTCTTGCCCCAGAACAATTGGTCGCCACGCAGAAGGCCGGTTTTGAAACGACGTTTGGTCTCTTGACCAAAGCGCTCGTAGGCACCGAAAAGCTGGTCGAGCTGAATGCGCAAGCGGTCAAATCGACTCTTGCCGAAAGTCAGGAAATCCTGGCCAAGGCGTTTGCGACCAAAGACCCACAGGAGTTGTTCGCGCTGCAGGCGAGCCAGATGCAACCGGCCGCAGAAAAGGTGCAATCGTACTGGCGACATGTGTACGAAATCATTTCCAGCACTCAGGCCGAATTCGCGTCGACCGCTGAAGCACAGTTCAAACAGCAACAGCACGACGCACAAACGTTCGTCGACAGCCTCGCAAAGAACGCGCCGGCGGGAAGTGAAGCGGTCTTGTCCGCATGGAAGTCCGCTCTCGCGACCGCCAGCGAGGCCGCCAGCTCGGCGTATCGCGCTGCCCAGGAGGCAACAAAACAGGTGGTCGACATCGCAGAAAACAATGTCAACGCTGCGTCTGCCTCCTCGACCAGGTCGACCAAACGAGCAATCGAACAGGTCGAAGCGGTCGAGAAGAAATAAGGTCATTGACGTCGCCATTACCAAAAGATGTTCAAAGCGAGCGCTGCTCGCTTTTTTGTTTGCGAGTTCTTTTTGGGCGACAACCAGTGCGCCCCTGACAGTGTCACGGAGCAGCCGGTTATGAAGGTTGGAGGACCGCTGTAAGCAGTCCGTCGAAGCGGGTCAACCTCAAAGTACATGACCGTGCTCTCGAACAAAAGCGGGGGGTTCTCATCCCATCCCGACGCGGTCAATCAACTACGTCGCTCCGGATCGCCTGAAACCAGGACGTCGAATGCTTCGCGCGCGTCTCTCAGTTCCTGCATGGCGGCGGCGAATCTGGCGAGTACGAGTGTAGACGGTTGCTGACTTCCTTCCTCGCCGAAGTGAACCTCGAGCGCTGTCGATGCCGCGTATACCTCTCGCGCGGCGCCGACGACCCGTTCAAGCGCCAACGCCTCAAATGACGGTGTCTTTTCCTTTGTCATCGTTCTTACCCTTCGCGCAAATAGTTGGCGCGCACGTATAGCGGTAGACAACGGAAGTATGCTTCGGTTCGAGTATGCAACGCCGAGAGTGCCCCTGCGTGCAGTCGACCACGTGTGGAATAGCGGTGACTATTGAGCGGTTTTCAGCACGCTTTGCCGCGCAGCTTGGAACATGCGCCGAGCGCACGGATGCGTGCGATAGCGGCCGCCCTGGCGGCGAAGACTGCTCTGCGCAGCGTCGTAAATACGGGGGTGGGGGGGGGGGGGGGGGGGGGGGGGGTGGGGGGGGGGGGGGGGGGCGCCCCCCCCCCCCCGGGCGCCAGAGAAGCAACGCCCCAAACCCACCCCCCAACAAAAAAAAAAAAAA
>NZ_JBNDMO010000029.1:0-57174 GCF_050436625.1 Paraburkholderia sp. GAS334
CAAAGCTCTCGGCTGGAAAACTCCTGCCGAAAGGCTCCGCGAGCATCTATCATCACGCGCATAAGGCACTGTTGCGACGACCGGTTGAATGCGGGTACGACGCCGCGGTCGAGCGTCTTGAGACAATCCTTGCGACACCCCCGAAAACCCCCGAGCCCGTCTATGACGGCAAGATGACTGCGGTCGACGTGGACGCTTCGAAGGCGCTGATACAAATAGCCATGTTTGAGCAATATTGGTGGCTATGGCAGCGAAAGACCGTCCCGATCGAGACGCTAACCACGGAGAAGCCCCTATGGAGCCCGTGGCCTTCACCGACAGGAGAGCGGATGATGCCGCAGCCCATTGACCCGCTGGACCCCAAAAAGATCCCGACAGCGCAGTTCGACTTCAGCATCACCAGCCTACCGGATGGCGGGATCATCCTGCGCGCGACGCCGCACGTTTACAGGCATCCCGGGCGAGTATCCTTCTGAAACTGCACTCTCGCACTCCGCTTCATCGTCCGTGCCGGACAGTGAGCGCGCGTCGAGCTTCGACAGACGCGCTAGCGGAAATCGTGGACATCCATTAGCGCATCTGTGGACATGGCTAGCGGAATTAACGAACTTCAACAGCTGGCTTAATCACGCATGCGCGCCCAACTGCGAGACCATCGAAGACGATGACCGCATCTTCATTCACACGCTGCGGCCCATCGAGCCGGGCGAAGAATTGTTCATTGAATATCTGCTGGCCCTCGACGATCCATCGGATGAAGAAGCCCGGCTGCAGTACGCGTGCCGGTGCGCCGCTGCAAACTGCCGTCAGTCGATGCTGGCTGACGCTGCGTGAACATGGCACGGCTGGTGCGGGATAGCGTAGCTGGCCCGGAAAGGGCTTCCCTTCCGAAGCAGCCGGATGATCGCCTTGCTAGGATTGGCGGGGCTGCGGTCTTTCATATTGATGTGCTAAAAACCACGTTGTCGCAAACACGAAGAAACAGATGTCGCTGGATCTTGAAGACTTGTAATGACGTCGGCGGCCAGCGCGCGTCGGCAGAATCAGGGGGACAGTCTTATGCAGAAGCGGAAGTTCGCACGAAAAGGAGCAGGGGAACTGAGTTTGCCCGAGTTGCTAGATCGGCTTGAACTGGCATTGACGGGGATGCCCGCTGGCACATCGGTCGGCAGGGCCCTGTCGGATCTGAACTGGCGGCTTGGCACGGCCGGCGAGAAAGCTGCTGCAAGGACCAGTCGATCTACACCTCCGCGGCATCGGCGCCGAAGCGCCGTCGAATCTTTGCCACTGTTTTCATGAGTGCTGGTGAACGGGGAGACGCGTAGACCTCGAATGCTCGGGGCTGAGTAGTGTGGCAGGATCGCGCGCTCACGCCTCTATTTGTGCAGGCCGCGCGCGATGTCAAAACGATGCTGACCGGAATTCCTCTGTCCGTCTACCATGTTCTGGCCGGTTATTTTCAGTTTCATCGGCGACCGGGTTGCTGTGTGGGCTGCGAAGCCGCATCCCAATAAACGTTGAAGCCCATCAATGAAGTGAGTGTTCCCGCTGCGCGCTTCATCATGTCGCCGACTTCTGCCATAGACGGTACGGTGGCATCGTCGATTCGCTCGATATATGGGGTAGTCAGTGCCGCAATGGCGTGACCATCCCAGCCGAACACAGGGTAGGCCAGATTCTTTACCCCCTTGACCTGGCGGCTGGACATGCGCGCGTTGCCGTGTTTGCGGATCTGCGCGAGGTCCGTTGCAAGCTGTTGCGGGTCCACGGCCCGCTCGCCGTCCACCGGAACATGCAGTTCGAGCATCTCGACGCGTTGCGGTTCCTCCTGGAAGGCGAGCAACACCTGCCCCGACGCGGTATCAGTGAGTCCGATCAACGTGCCGACCTTCAACGCAAAACCCCAGCGCTCCGGACTTTCGACGCCAGCGACGATCAGTACGCGTCCCTTCTGATATACGCAGAGGTGAAACGACTGTCCAGCCTGCTTGGCGAGCAGCGTCATCAGCGGCAACGCGGTCGACACTAGCGAGCGCACTGGCTGATGCCGGTGCGCTAACTGGAAGAGCAGCAGCGAGAGTACATACCGGTCGCCGATCGTGTGCAGGTAGCCGCGTGATTCCAGCGTCACGACCATCCGGAAAATTTCGGCGGTGGTGCGGCCGAGTTCTTTTGCGAGTTCGGCGAGAGACAAACCTTCCGCGTGGTCGGCCAGCAATTCGATGATGTCCAGGCCTTTTTCCAGTGCCGGTGCCGAATAGCGCGTTGCGTTGGCGTTCAAGTTTTCTCCAGAAATCGTAGATGAAATGACGGACATGGTAACCAGACAAATTGTAGGGCGATTCAAGGCTGCGTAGGCCGACAGCAGCCCGTTTGACGAACGGGAAAACACCTATAAAATTTTATCCATGAAATGCTATTTCATATGTACCATTGTCTACATGGCGCGGCAGGAGTGTTCAGGTACGTTGAACGGCCGGTCGTTGAACAACCCGGGAAGGAGGGCGAATGGCAGCGGTTGCATTCGAGCAGGTCAAAAAATCGTTTGGCGAGCAGCAGGTGTTGAAGCAGATCGACCTGCAGGTTCCGGACGGGGAGTTTCTCGTGCTGGTCGGGCCGAGCGGGTGCGGGAAATCCACGCTGCTGCGTGCATTGGCGGGCCTCGAAAGCGTCAGCCACGGGCGCATCGTCATAGACGGCGAGATCGTCAATGCGCGGCCGCCGCGTGATCGCGATATCGCGATGGTTTTCCAGAACTATGCGCTCTATCCGCACATGACGGTGCTCGAGAACCTGACGTTCGCGCTCAAGCTGCGCAATCGCGATGCACAGGAGATTGCGTCGCGGGCGCAAAAGGCGGCACAGATGCTGGGCCTGCAGGATCTGCTCGACCGTCATCCGCGCCATCTGTCGGGCGGTCAGCGGCAGCGCGTGGCGATGGGCCGCGCGATCGTGCGTGATCCGAAGGTGTTCCTGTTCGACGAGCCGCTCTCGAATCTCGATGCGAGGCTCCGTGTACAGATGCGCGCAGAGATCAAGGCGCTCCACCAGCGCCTGCGTGCCACGACAGTCTATGTGACGCACGACCAGATCGAGGCGATGACGATGGCGGACCGCATCGTCGTGCTGAACGGCGGTGTGATCGAGCAGATCGGTACACCGCTCGCTTTATATGACGACCCCGACAATCTCTTCGTGGCCGGCTTCATCGGCTCGCCTGCGATGAACTTCTTCAAAGGCATTTACGAGCAGCATGGACACGGCGCACACGTGCGGATCGGCGAGCTCGCGTTGCCGGTGCCGCCCGTCAACGCTACGCACGGCCAGGAGGTGACGTACGGTATTCGTCCCGAGCATCTGAGTCTTGCAGGCGCAGACGGCATGCCGTTTGCGCTCGAGGTGGTCGAGCCGACCGGTGCGGCGACCGAACTTTTCGGCATGGTCGCCGGCCAGCCCTGTTGCGTGATGATGAACGGTCGCACCGATGTGCGTGCAGGCACGACCATCTTGCTGCGAGCGGAACCCTCGAAGGTGCTCGTGTTCGACCTCGCCAGCGGGCGACGGTTACGCTGAACGGGATTGCGAGCCAATCCGTCGCGGGGCTCGCATGACACAGTTGCCGCCGGCAAGCCGCGCGGCCCACGGCGGAAGCCATACAAGAGGAGACAATGATGCGTTATAAAACCATGTTCAGGCTTGCAGCTTCGGTATTCGCGCTTGCGGGTATCGTCGTGTCGAGTGTCGCGCATGCCGACGGCGAGTACAAGGGCTACACGTTGCGGGTCAAGCTGATCGGCGGTGTGCAGTACGAAGCGCTCTATACACGGATTCCGCTGTGGGAAAAACAGACTGGTGCGAAAGTCGAGATCGTATCGCGCAAGAGCCATTTCGAACTCGATCGTGAACTGAAGCAGGACATCGCGTCCGGTCACATCGACTATTGCGTGTCGTCCAATCACACGAATTTTTCGGCACAGTACCCAATTTTCCGTGATCTGAAGGGCTTGTTCCCGGCCAGTTATCTGGCGGCGTTCTCGCCGAACCTGCTCAAGCAGTCCGAGATCAATGGACATCTGGTGCAGATTCCGCGCTCGGTGGATATTGAGGCGCTCTACTACAACAAGGCGGCCTACAACGATCCGGCCAACCAGAGCGCCTATCACAAGCAGTTCGGCGAACCGCTTGCGCCACCGAAGAACTACGTTGAATTTGCCCAGCAGGCGAAGTTCTTCACCAAGGCGCCGAACTTTTACGGCACGCAGTTCCCCGGCAAGGACGAAGCGATCACCGGCACGTTCTATTCGCTGTTGATCGCCAATGGCGGTCAGTTGCTGGATGGGAAAAACCGTCCGGCGTTCAACTCGCCGATTGGCGTCAAGACGCTGAACTGGTTCGTGGATCTATACAAGGCGGGCGCCGTACCCAAAGGGGTGCCAAGCTACGTCTGGGACGATCTCGGCAACAACTTCGCTGCAGGCAAAGTGGCGCTGGATCTCGACTGGCCAGGCTTCGCTTCGTTCTACAACGATCCGAAGACTTCCCAAATGGCCGGCAAGGTCGGCGTGGTGCCGGCACCGCTCGGCATTGCCAACAAGCGGCCGGGCTGGTCAGGTTCGCATAGCTTCTCGATCACGAAGACCTGTGACCGACCGGAAGTCGCTGCGAGCTTCATCCAGTTCGTGACCAGCCTCGAATCGCAGATGGTGGAGGCACGGCTCGGAACGATCCCGTCGCGGGTCGATGCGCAGCAGGCGATCATGAAGGAGTTCGAGGCGAAACAGGATACGTATATGGCGCATGCGATCTCGACGTTCAGCACGGCAGCTCAGCAGGATGCCTTTACGCCGCCCCGGATCCAGCAATGGGACGAAATTTCCAATGCGCTGTGGCCGGAACTGCAGAAGGCGCTGATCGGCGACAAATCATCCCAGCAGGCGCTCGACGATGCGGCGAAAAAAGTCTCCGACATCATGCAGGACGCATCCAACTAGTGACACCCATGGCGCGGGCTGCGCTCCGCGTCATGCTGTCGATCCGCATTCCCCTGCTTCAATATGCGCTCCAATATGCGATTCAATATCCGCTATTCGCCGGCGGCACGATCCTCCGGGCCGGCCCTGCATGAGAGCCTGGCCGTGCCGTTAAGGCTGCTGCTGCCAGCGTTTTTCTCGGTGGCGATCGTCGTTGTGCTACCGCTGCTTTTCTCGCTATACACGAGTTTCACCGCGTACCGGCTTATCGATCCGGACACGATCTGGAATGTCGTCGGCCTGCGAAACTATCTGCGCGCGTTTGCGAACGGGGACTTCTGGGCCGCGTTCGGCCGTACCGTGCTATTCCTGACGATTGCGTTGAATCTGGAACTGTTGCTGGGCCTCGGGATCGCGCTGCTGCTCAACCAGATTGTGAAAGGCCAGCGCACTTTGCGCACCATCATGATGTTCCCGATGATGTTTTCACCCGTGCTGGTCGGCTTTCAGTTCAAGTTTCTGCTCAATGACAGCACGGGCGTCATCAACCATGTACTGCAGACAGTGTTCGGCCTGAAGAGCACGATCCCGTTCCTGGTCAACGCGGAATCGGCGCTCGCGTCACTGATCGTGGCGGAAGTGTGGAATTCGACGCCGGTGTTCGCGGTGATTCTGCTCGCTGGCCTGATGGCGCTGCCGAAGGATCCGGTCGAAGCGTCCAAAGTCGACGGCTGCACGCCGTGGCAAACCTTCCGCTACGTGACACTGCCTTACCTGATGCCGTTCATCTATATCGCGATGACGATCCGTTCGCTGGATGTCGGCCGGGCTTATGACATCGTCCGCATCATGACCAACGGCGGTCCCGGCGGACGTACGGAATTGCTCTGGACGATGGTAGGCCGCATCGCCTACGACGATTCGCGCATGGGTTACGCCAATGCCATCGGCTACGTGTCCGTGCTCGTGTCGGTGCTATTCACACTGTACTTTTTCCGCAAGCTCAACGCGGCACGCAAACACATGGGACCGAGCTGACATCATGAGTACGACTTTCAATAACGCTTCCGCATTCGATTCGTTTCGAGCGCCGGTGAAACGGGGTGCCCTGTGGTTCGCAGTCTTCCTCGTGATGGCGGTCATCTGTCTGCCCGGCCTTTGGGTCATGCTCAACGCCTTCCGCTCGAATGTCGCGATCCTGTCGAACCAGCCGCTGGTTAATGCCGGCAGTTATACGCTCGACAACTTCCGCAACGTGTTCGGCTTTGGCGGGATGGCGTCGTTGCCGATTCGTCAGTATTTCGTGAATTCGGTCGTTATTTCAGTCGCGAGCACGGTCGCTGCGATCGTGGTCGGGGTGCTCGGCGGCTATGCGTTTGCGCGTTTCGAGTTCCGCCACAAGAAGCTGTTGTTCGTGGTGCTGATGCTCACGCGTGCGATTCCAGGCATCGCACTCTCGCTGCCGATCTTTATGCTGTGGGCGTGGACGGGTCTGCTCGACACGCGCATCGGCGTGGTTATTGTCTATCTCGCGATGAACGTGCCGTTCACTGTGTGGCTGATCGACGGGTTCTTTCGCGAAGTGCCCGCAGAACTCGCCGAGGCTGCTCAGATCGACGGCTGCAGCCGCTGGCAGGCATTCTGGCATATCGAGCTGCCGCTCGCCCGCTCGGGCGTCGCGTCGGCTGCGATCTTCGCATTTCTGACCAGCTGGAACGAGTTCGCGCTGGCGTCGCAACTGTGCCGCAGCCCTGATACCAAAACCCTACCCGTCGGCTTGATGGACTTTACCGCGCAGTTCACGGTGGACTGGGCCGGCATGTGCGCGATGGCTGTGATCATCATCATTCCGGCCATCATCCTGACGTTCATCGTTCAGAAACACCTGATCGCAGGTCTCACGCTTGGCGGCGTGAAAGGATAGAACAAAAATGACTCTCATCGAATCCGTCGAAATCCAGCAAGTCGACCTTCAGCCGAAGGTGCGGCGCACGGATGCCATCCAGTCGTTCGTCGCTCAGGAAACGGTGCTGCTCACAATTCGTTGTAGTGATGGCAGCACCGGCACAGGCTACACGTACACGATCGGTACGGGCGGCTCGTCGATCGTCGCGTTGCTGCAGGATCATCTTGCGCCGCAACTGATCGGCCGCAATCCCGCAGAATATGAAGCGATCTGGCAGCATCTGTTCTATCACACGCACGCGACTGCGGTCGGTGCGATCACGAGTCTCGCACTGGCCGCGATCGACACCGCGCTGTGGGATCGCAATACGCGTGTGGCCGGACTGCCGTTGTGGGTTGCGGCGGGCGGTGCGAAGCCACGCGTGCGGACTTACACGACCGAGGGTGGCTGGCTGCACCTCTCGGCAAGCGAACTCGTTGAACAGACTCTGAACGCGCAGGATGAGGGCTTCTACGGCGCGAAGGTGAAAGTCGGGCGCCCGCACCTGTCGGAGGACGTCGCGCGCCTTGCGGCGGTGCGCGAAGCGGTGGGTGACGACTTCGAGCTGATGGTCGATGCAAACCAGGGGTTCACGCTCGGGGAGGCGCTGCGGCGAGCCCACGCGTTTGAGCCACTGCACCTAGCGTGGCTGGAGGAACCGATGCCCGCCGAAAACATCGCTGGCCATCGGCAACTGAGCGCTTCCACGACGGTGCCGGTCGCGGTTGGCGAGTCAATGTATCACCCCGCGCAATTCGCCGAATACATGAAGGCGGACGCCTGCTCAATCGTGCAGGCAGACGTGGCGCGTGTCGGCGGTATCACGCCTTGGCTGAAGATTGCTCATCTCGC
Source organism: Paraburkholderia sp. GAS334 (assembly GCF_050436625.1). NCBI lineage: Bacteria > Pseudomonadati > Pseudomonadota > Betaproteobacteria > Burkholderiales > Burkholderiaceae > Paraburkholderia > Paraburkholderia sp. GAS334. Next base: position 7,768 of record NZ_JBNDMO010000029.1, read on the forward strand.
CGAGGCGATGAACATAGCAATCTGCCCGCACTTTCTCATGGAATTGCATGTGAGTCTGTGTGCCGCGGTGCCGAACTCCGCGTGGGTCGAATACATTCCACAACTCGATACGCTCACGGGTTCGCGTGTGAGGATCGAGCAAGGGTACGCGGTCGCGCCAGGCGAGCCGGGTCTTGGCATCGACTGGGACTGGCAGGCGATTCGCGCGAACCAGCACGTGAACGTGACGGTCGGTACGCGCGCCGCGCGCGTCGCGGTGCGAGGCGCATGATGGACCGCGCGCAGCCTGGAAGAGATTCAGTGCCGGATGTGCGCGAGCGGCCCGCTCCGTTGCAGTTCAGCGCGCTCGGCTTCGGATCGGCGGGCATCGCCGGCATGTATCGCGACGTACCCCATGCACAGGCGCTCGCCACTGTCGATGCGGCCTGGGACGCCGGTGTGCGTTACTTCGATACGGCCCCGTTCTACGGCTATACGAAGGGCGAACACCGGCTGGGCGCCGCGCTCGCGAGCCGCAACCGCGACGAATTCGTGCTATCGACCAAAGCAGGGCGGACGCTGACACCCGCCGACGCGGGTGGTGGATCCGTCTCGCCGGACGGCTGGGTGAATCCGTTTCCATTCAAGGCCCGCTTCGACTACACGCGCGACGCAATACTCCGCTCGTTCGAAGACAGTCTGCAACGGCTCGGGATGGCGCGTATTGATGTGCTGCTCGTGCACGACATCGGCAGCTATATGCATGGCAGCGATCCCGAACGGGCGGCGCATTACTGGCGACAGCTTTCGGACAGTGGATTCAAGGCGCTGGACGAACTGCGATCGGCGGGCGTCGTTGGCGCGGTGGGACTGGGCGTGAACGAGAGTGCGGCGATCGTCGACGCGTTGCGCGAGTTCGATCTCGACTGCGCGCTGCTCGCAGGACGCTACACGCTACTCGAACAGACTGTTCTTGCTGACCTGCTGCCGACCTGCGACGCGCGCGGCGTCGGCGTGCTGATCGGCGGTGCTTTCAATTCGGGCATTCTCGCGCGCGGACGTGGCTCCCCCGCAAACGGTCCGGATGGCACGCAACCCGTGTTCAACTACGCGAGTGCGCCGCCGGATATTGTGGCGCGGGTCGAGCGCCTGGTTGCGGTGTGCGATACGTTCGGCGTGCCATTGAGCGCTGCCGCGCTGCAGTTTCCGTATGCGCATCCGGCAGTGAAATGCATCGTGACAGGCGCGCGTTCGCCAGAAGAAATGCTCGATAACGCACGTGGTTTCGCGTTGCCGATTCCACTCGCGTTCTGGGACGAGCTGAAATCGCTCGGCTTGATCGATCAACGCTCGCCCGTGCCGCGCGATTTCGTGGCAGCGACACATCTTCGCGCGCTCGCAGGGGAGCGTTCATGAAGATCGATGCCCATCAACATTTCTGGCAGCCGGGGCGCGGTGATTACGGGTGGCTCACCCCCGGGCTGGGCGAACTGTATCGTGACTTCCTTCCGGCGGATCTCGCGCCCCTGATATCTGCGGCAGGCGTCGAGCGTACGATCGTTGTGCAGGCCGCGCCGTCACTTGCCGAGACCCGTTACCTGCTGGCGCTTGCGGCGCATGAGCCGTCGATTGGCGGTGTCGTCGGCTGGGTGCCGATGCTCGCGCCCGAAGCGCCCGCGTTCATTGCCGAACTTGCTCGTGACCCAAAGTTCAAGGGCGTGCGCCCGATGCTGCAGGACCTGCCGGATGACAACTGGATCGCCAATCCTGCGCTAGAGCGCGCCGTAGAAGCGCTGCTCGCCCATGACCTTGCCTTCGACGCACTGATTTTCGCGCGCCACGTCGATGCGCTTGAGACATTTGCGGCGCGCTTTCCGCAGTTGCGCATCGTCGTCGATCATGGCGCGAAGCCGCCGGTCCGCGATGGCCATGTGGGCTGGCGAAGGTGGGCCGACGGCATTGCGCGCCTCGCGCGCCTGCCGAACATTCATTGCAAACTGTCGGGTCTTGCAAGCGAAGCCGCACCCGGCTGGACTGAAGCGACCCTACAGCCGTATGTCGATCATATTCTGAATGTCTTCGGTCCGGCGCGCCTGATGTGGGGCAGTGACTGGCCTGTGCTCAACATGAACGGCGATTACCTGTTATGGCATTCAGTGACGAACACCTTGCTTGCGTCGCTGTCCGACGCGGCGCGCGACGCGATATTCGGCGCGAACGCCAGAGCGTTCTATCGCGTCGTGTGAAGTTTGTGAAATCACCGCAAAGGGACGCTGTAATGCCGCCGAAGGCGAGCCGCTGGACCGAGTGCCAGGTTGCCCGGCATGCCCCAATCGCAATTTAAAATGGAATCCCAGCAAATGACGCAGAGACTGGCAGGAAAAAAAGTACTGGTTACTGCGGCAGCCCAAGGCATCGGCCTCGCGACCGCCGAACGCTTCGCTGCTGAAGGCGCGCACGTAGTCGCGACTGATATTCGCATTGAATTGCTGGCCGGCAAGCCATTCGATGTACGCAAGCTCGACGTTCGTGACAGCGCGGCAGTCAATATGCTGGCGCAAGAGCTTGGCGCACTCGATGCTCTGTTTAACTGCGCTGGCTTTGTGCACGCCGGGTCCATCCTGGAGACGACTGAAGCGGATTGGGACCTGGCATTTGACCTTAACGCGAAGGCGATGTACCGGACCATTCGCGCGTTTCTACCCGCGATGCTGGAGAAAGGCAGAGGTTCGATCATCAACATGTCGTCGGCTGCGTCGAGCGTGAAAGGCGTGCCGAACCGCTTTGTCTATGGTGCTTCGAAGGCTGCTGTGATCGGTCTGACGAAGGCAGTCGCCGCCGATTTTGTCACGCGCGGGATCCGGTGCAACGCGATCTGCCCAGGCACGGTCGATTCGCCGTCGCTGCAGCAGCGCATCGCTGAACAGGCAAAGGAGCAGGGCCAGAGTGTCGAGCAGGTGAGTGCGGCGTTCGTTGCGCGTCAGCCAATGGGACGTGTGGGCAAGCCCGAGGAGATCGCGGCGCTCGCTTTGTATATCGCATCCGATGAGTCGTCGTTTACGACCGGCCAGATCCACTTGATTGATGGCGGCTGGTCGAATTAACCGCGCCATTCAGTGCCGTTTCAGCAACAGGGATAAGACAACATGAAGCTCCTCCGTTACGGACCGAAGGGACAGGAACAGCCGGGACTGCTGGACGCGCACAGCAAGATTCGCGATCTTTCGAACGTCGTAGAGGACATTGCCGGCGACGTCCTCCCGGATCCGGGGCTGGCGAAGCTGCGTGCACTAGATCCGACATCGCTCGCCGAGGTGCCAGGCGAGCCACGCATCGGCCCCTGCGTGGGGCGCGTCGGCAAATTCGTCTGCATTGGCTTGAACTAGGCTGACCATGCCGCCGAATCGGACCTGCCAGTTCCCAGCGAGCCGGTCGTCTTCGGCAAATGGACGAGCGCGATCTGCGGGCCGAACGAGGACGTCGAAATCCCGCGCGATTCGAAGAAGACCGACTGGGAGGTGGAGCTCGGTGTGGTAATCGGAGAAACGGCCAGGTACGTCGATGAGGCCGATGCACTGGATTACGTCGCTGGCTATTGCGTCATCAACGACGTGTCCGAACGTGAATGGCAGCTCGAACACGGCACGCAGTGGGACAAGGGCAAGGGCTTCGACACGTTCGGACCCATCGGTCCGTGGCTCGTGACGAAAGATGAAGTGGCGGATCCCCAGCAACTCGACTTGTGGCTCGAAGTAGACGGGCATCGCTATCAAAGTGGTAACACCCGGACCATGGCGTTTGGCGTTGCGCAACTGGTGTCGTATCTGTCGAAAGTGATGAGCCTGCAACCCGGCGACGTGATCTCGACAGGAACGCCTCCCTGAGTTGGCCTTGGGCAAAGGCCGCCCGTGTATCTGCGTGCGGGCCAGGACATCTGCCTCGGAATCGACGGGCTTGGGGTGCAGCGGCAGCGTACCGATCAGGCTTGACCGTCCGGAGGAGAAAGCTTCCCGTGACCGGGATTCAAGTGCATCCGGCTGAATGTTGGGAAAGGTCCGCAGAAGGAGGCATCGCGTGCAAGGTTCGGGCGTGGGGCCATCGAGGTGCTGCAGGTCATTATTCCAGCCGCGCCTGGATAAAGCAGGTTTGAATCAATGTATTACGCGTCACAGAAAGCGCGGCAAATCACACAGCCTTTGGAGAATCTGATGAGATCTTGCCTGATGTTGGACCTCAAGGATTCCCCGGATCTGATTGCCGAGTACGAAGCCATGCACCGCGAGATCTGGCCGGAGGTGGCGAAGCATCTGCGCACTCAGGGTATTACTCGTATGGAAATTTTTCGTTTGGGCACCCGGCTATGCATGCTGATGGAAACAGATGACGCAATCTTCAGCGCTCAGCGGGTTGCGGATGCTGAAGCAAACGATCCCGTGCTGACGAGATGGCAGAGTCTGATGTGGAAGTTCCAGGCCCCAACGCCATGGACTCCACCCGGTGAGAAATGGGTCGAAGCGGCGCTCATCTTCGACTTGTCACGGCAACCGTGATTTGTGGTGCGAAGGCGTCCCGCATAGGCGTCGAGGACCGGCGGGCGATGGAGTCAGGTGCGGTGTCGCTGAGCGCAGTTCGCGACGACAGATTCCGCTGCATGAGATGAGGTGGCGGCTGCGGGCCCTATGAAACAGGTGAATCATCGAGAGCATAGTGTCTTCATGTGCGTTTTATTTATATCGGATACCTAAGTATAATAATATATAGGCATGTTAAATATAAGTTAATAAATTCGATAACCATGCACCGGCAACTGAATGTAAAGGCCCGTTTTCCTTTAAGAACGCGAAAAGGTTTTATAGGCAGACAGGCAGTGATGTGTTGTCGCACATTAGGCGGGGACGTTGCCGGGCACGGTCGCGCTTCAGACCTCAGGAACGGTTTCGGTTCGGCGCGCTGGCGTCGAACTACATTGAAGCATCTGGAGTTCCATTTTTAAAAAGGGTTGGAGGAGATGATGAAAAAAACTTCGGTCCGAAGATCGGGCGCCGGCTAACCCTGTTCGGTCGGCTCGCCCTCGATCTCTGGGTTCGCCTCGAATCAGACCCGTACGTGGTCACTTACTGCGAGCGGCCCCTGTGCATCCCGGACGCGAAGCCGTCGCGGGTTGTCGACTTCTGGGTCCGCACGCGTCACGACGAGAAATTGTGTGTCGTGCTGAGAACGGCGGAATGGACTTCTGTGGCGCAAGGACATTCCCTGTTCCCGGCTTTTCAGTCGTGGAGCCGGGCGTCTTCGATGCAGTTGCAGATGATTCATCCGCAGGAGCTCGACGACCCACAGGTGCTTCGCGAAAACCGGATCATGATGCTTCGTTACCTGGCAGGTAGTCACACGCTCCCAGTCGAGAAATTGACATCGGACGTGATCACCGCGTGTAGCGACGGCACTACGCTGGCAGAACTCGAACGGCGATTCGCGACGGTCGATCCGATGCTCGTTCGCTCGGCTGCCTTCAGACTGGTGCTGCGCGGCGAGGTGGGATGTCCGGCACTTGCATTCGAGCCACTGGGGCCGAATACCCATCTGGAGCTGGTATGAAGCAGATCGCCTTCGGCGTATTGCGGTTCGATCGAAGCTCCATTCCGCGCGATCTGACCGATATCGGTCAATGGCCAGCGGCAGACGACAGCGCGCTTTCTGAAGAGGGGCGCGACGTGCTGAAGCGCCGGATCCGGGCGATGACGCTGTTTCTGGACGGCCACACACCTTTGCGCGAAATCAGCCGGGAAACGGGAGTTGGTTTCAACGACCTTTATCGCGTCTTCGAGCGGTGCATCACGCAGCACGAGGACGGCCGAATCTTTGGCTGCCGCGCATTGATCCCTTATCAGCACACGCGGTCGTACGACCGCCGCTCGCCGGTCAAGCCATCCCGTGAGGGCGTCTCGAGCAACGCCAGCGGAGCCTTCACCCAGTTGCTGCAGCGCTATCCGGACATCGCTCGCTGGATCGAACGCAAGGTCACCGAGCGCAGCAGGAAGCACGCAGAACTCACCGAAGTTCACCGTCACCTGTGGCGACTGCATGGAGGCTTTCTTGCGCGATGCCGGCAGGCGGGCATCCAGGCGCACGAATATCCGTTCAACCAAAAATACCTCGCCGAGCGATCGCTTGCCAGTCACGCCCGCGCGCTGTCGAACCGGAATTTCGACGCCGCGGCTCGGGCAGCAGGCGCCACGCAGATCACTCATCGCTGGAATGACGATCCTGAAGGCCTTCGCAAACCCGCAACCCGTCCATTTGAAGCGGTCGAATTCGACGGTCACAAGATCGATGCGCGCCTGACACTGCGCATCGACGATCCGTTCGGTTTCGAAACATTGCTTGTGCTGCACAGGATCTGGATTCTGCTGGTGCTCGATGTCGCAACGCGTGCAGTAATTGGCTACGCGCTCGCGCTGGGCCACGAGTACAACAAGGACGACATTGCCGCGGCCTTGCAGGCGAGCCTGATGCCACACCCAGTCCGCGCTTCGCAGATTCCGGCGCTAGCGGTCAGACCAGGCGGAGGCTTCCCGTCCGAGGCGATTCCCGGTACCGCGTGGGCGTGCTGGGGCACGTTCCGCTTTGACGCAGCGAAGGCCCATTTCGCGAAGGCGACACTTGAGCGCCTGACCCAGGTTGTCGGCTGCACAGCCGACAATGGGCCACTGGGCCAGAAAAACGAACGCGCGCTGATTGAGCGCTTTTTTGATCAGATCGCGTCGCATTTCGCGCACAGATTGCCGGCCACCACGGGCAGCGATCCGCGCGCAGTCGAACGTGTGCTCAACGACGTCGGCGAGAAAACCTCTCTGATGATGACACTCGACGAGCTCGAAGATGTGATCGACGTGGTTCTCGCCAACTACACTGGCGAGCCGCATGGGGGACTGGGCGGGCGTACGCCGCTGGAGGCAATGCATTTCCTGCTCGAGAAACAGGACGGCCTGCTGCGTACGTTGCCGGTGGCCAGACGCAGCGCCTTGTGCCTGCTTCAGGAGGCCCGCGTTGTCACGATCCGCGGCAACGTGAGCCGCGGCGACCGCCCGCATATCAATTTCGAACACGTGCGTTACGACAACCGGGTGCTGTCGGGCATCGCAGGGCTGATCGGCAAGCAGCTTCGCATCTATTTCAACGTCAAGGACATCCGCCATCTCCACGCGTTCCATATGGACGGGTCAGAACTGGGGGTGTTGACTGCCGCGCGTCCCTGGTGCTTTACGCCACATTCGCTGCGCGTGCGACAGGAAATCTTCTCACTGATCCATCAGCGAAAGCTGTCGGTGCGCGAAGGCAGCGATCCCGTTGGCGCGTGGTTTGCCTACAAGAAGGAACAGGCGCGAAGCCATACACGCGACGCCAATGACCTGGCGCGCATGCTGACAGACCGGGCGAAGTCGCACGCACTACCTTCGCCCGATGTCGCACACGCTGGCCCAGCCGTGAAAAGCGAAGCGCCGGCGCCAGAAACACCCGCCCGAAAGGCGCCGGACGCACCGTGGCTCACGCAGATTTTCACGTTCCGGTGAACGATGCCTGATTCGCTGAAACGCCCCGTTGATCCATCGGCGCATCCGCTCGTGAACCAGGCGTACATGGTGCCCACCCCGGCAATCGCCGCGATGTACTCACGCGTGCGTCAGTGCATCCGGCGCGGCGTCGCTGGCGCTGTCATCTATGGGCACACTCGCTGGGGCAAGACCTATGCGATCCGGTACTGTGTTCGGCTGCTGAATCTGGAGCTGCCTCGCGTGGCAATCCTGACGATCGGCATGCCGCGCAATCCGTCGCGCTCGGAGGCGTTGTTTTTCGGCATGCTGCTTGAGGCGGCACGACATGGGCGTCCGGATAGCGGCACGGCGTTGCAGCGCCGACTGCGCCTCTACCACAAGCTGGCCGAACTGGTCGAACGTGCCGCCGGCAACAAACTGCTCGTATTTGTCGATGAGGCGCAGCGGCTTGAGCTCGAACACTATGAATGGTTACGGGACGTGCAGGACGAACTCGAGCGTCGCGGTGTGCGGATGTTCACATTCCTGGTCGGTCAATCTGGCATCCTGAACCGCAAGAGTTCGTTCCGGCAGAGCGTGGACACCTCGCAGATCGTGTCCCGTTTCATGGTCGATGAGTTGCGCTTCGACGGCTTTCGTGCCGCCGACGATCTGAAGATGTCGCTCGCCGCTTACGACACGTCCACTTTCCCAGATGGCAGTGACTGGCCTTACACGCGCTATTTTCTGCAACGCGCATTCGACACCGGCTTCCGGCTTGGGGAGCAGCACCTCGCCTTGTGGGATGCTTTCGATGCTGCCCACCGGCGCGCGAGGTTTGATTTCGCGATGGAGCTGCCGATGGAGTATGTCGCGCGCACTATCGAGATCGCGCTCGTCGAGAACATGAGCCACGATGCATCGGATTTTGCGCTCAGCCCGGCATCGTGGGCGCAAGCGGTAGACGAATCCAACTACGTCGCGGCACTGGAAGATTTGCGCATCGTATTCGTTGATGACGTATCCGCTGGACCATGAAAAGTCGCTTCGAAATTCTGCTTCCCGGCGCAGACAATTGGCAAGTCGGCGAGTGGTGCTGGCGCGACGACTGGAATCTGCCGGGTCAGTCTGCATTTATGCTGTTCGCGAGGTTCCAGCAATTGAACGCGTTGTCGTACACGGCATTGGCGGAACTTTTCTTACGAAAGCCGAGCCGCTGGACTTTGAAGCACGGCATTGACCTCCGCGACATGCGTCAGTTTGATCTCCTTCGGGTGTCCGATCTGATGTGCATTCCGCTTTGCGACGTCGCGGCTGCGTTTTTGCCGGTTAGCGACGTCTCGCGGAGTGCCGGATCGCAACAATTGATGTGGTGCATGCAGTGTGCGGCGCGCGGCATTCATCTCGCCGTTTTTCAGTCTGACGGGTGCAAGACATGCCCGGTCCACGGCGGTCCACTCCGTGACCGTTGCACCCAATGTGGCGAGGCCTTGATGACCTACCGACTGCAGGCGTGCAATTTCCGGGTGCCGCTATGTTGCCCGACATGCGGGCACAACTGGGTGCGTTCGCCCGGCGCGGCAGATGATCCAGCGACCAGGTTATCGCTCGCGTACCGGTGCAAGGTCGCGCAAGGTCTTGCGCGGGATTGGTTCGGCCGCCGTTCATCAAATCTTCGGCGACTGCTGGCTAACTTGAGTCAGCAGGAAGTCTGCGAGGCCTGGCTGGCTTCGGCGCCGTCACGGGGCAGCGGCGAGGAAGGGCTCGGCGGCTTCTGCGCGCGTGTCGTGCAGGGGCAGACTGAAGGGGTTTCGAACGTCCTGGTCCATCCGGTGGCCTTTGCTCGCGAATCGTTAGAAACAGATGTTGACCATCGCAGTAAGTGCGTCGGAGATTTGCTCCGCTCACTGGCGATACGCGCTTCCGATGACGTGCTGCCTGACGCCATCGCGTGTTATAAGTCGATTCGACGACATCTCATACGCCATGTCGTGCAAAGGCATCGCAGGTGTGTCTATACCGCTGGCCGCTATCTCACATGGCGGCTCGATGCATGCTCAACGACACCGTTCTGTCCGGTTGCTCAAGCGGTACTGCGATGGCGGACAAAATGGGAAGGTGTCGGCGTACCGGCGCATCTTTTCGGCCGATGCGAACATGGGCTGCTCGGTGTCATTGTCTGGCTTTCGCTCTTCGCGCCAGTCGGCTTGCCCGGATGGACCCCGCCCGTCGAACGCTGGATAATCCTGCGCGTTTTTGCACTGGCTTGCCTCGACAGTTTTTCCTGCTACCTTGATGCGGTCAACGACGGAGGCGCGCGATCGGGACCTTTATGGCTGCCGTTTCCAGCGATCGACTATCCGGAACGGGAGTGGGTCGTGCTTGACGCAGACCCTGACCGGGAGCACTACAGGATGGTGATCGCTCCGGCGCGATCACGACCGCTTGCATCCTTAAAAGCACTACAAGCGGGAGCGGAACACTACAGACATCACGTCGCACACCTTCATACAGCTCAAGCACCGGAAAACTGGCCGGCACCTGTCGCGAAACGTAACGCGCGATCGGACATTTCCGCGCGACCAGTTAGTTCGCCACTGACGAATCATCGGCGCCGCGTCAGTGTTACGGCAATGGTCCTGGCAGTGTTGGCGGCTTCCGATGCAGAGTGAGACGGTGCGCCGACAACTACATTGTTCCTATTCGGTGCCGCGTGAAGAAGTTATTTTCAATTTCATGCAAGCTTTTCACAATTTTGTGTCTTCGTTCGGACTGCAAGCAATGTTGTCACTATTGCGGTTCGTCGGCCCGAATTGTCAAGGTACGGGCGGTGACACATTTAATGCGGTTTACGACCTAGGCGGCCGCCGCTGACACGCTCGGTGCGCTGATTGTCCATGTTTCAAACTTGGTGACCGCATCATCGCGAAAGATACGGAACTGGTTACTCTCAAGACTCCGGTCGATTTGGCATTCGAATCGTTGACCCCGAGTTCGGCTACCGCCAACTCAGCAACAATGATGAGGCAACGCTGGTGATACGTACGTCCCCCTTCCGTCAAACATTGCCGACGCGTGATTCGTTCAAGGAGCCGCGCACTTAATCGTTCATCGAGCGATCTCAGGTGCCAGCTGGCAGCAGCGTTTGACAGCCCTAGCTCCTCTGCGGCGCGAGATATGCTCCCGAGTTCGACGGTTCGGACAAAAAGCTCAATCTGGATTAATTGATCCAAGGCAGTTCTCTAATCGGCTGGCGCCTCGCTAGCTCAGACCAGCTCGGGCGCTTTCAGGCCGACCTTCGTGACGGCCGATGAGTGACGTCGTCCTGAAGACGTCGTCACATCATTAACCTAGACGGGAGGGGGCATCAGTCCAGCGTGGCTCGAGCCAGGAAGGGGGCGAGGAGTTCCCGGGCGATCTCCGGCGTCACGACGTCGGCGGGTGCAAGCTTTTCATAGGTGTAGCTCTCCGGGTCGTCGTAGATACGCTCCGCAATGAGCTTTGGTTTTGGCTCTTTCGTGTACGTGAAGATCTGGAAGAGGTGGTGCGTCATCAGGTAGTGCGCCGCGGGGTCGGCGTTGATGCCGTGGTCCTTCAGGCACATCCCGGGTACGACGTGGGTCCATACGGCTTCAGTGGTGATGCCGTAGTCGTCGACGCCCATGTTCATGGTCCGTGCGCCCATCACGTTCTGGCGCGTTTCGGCGGCTTCGCGATAGAACCCTTCGACGGCTGCCTTGCCCGTCAGAACGTGCATCTGGCGGCGGTCACCGACGCGGTACATGGGCTCGTCGACGGTGAGTTCGGGAACGATGATTTGATCCCAGTAACCTGCCACTTCCAGCAGCAAATGGCGGAAGTAGTTCTTTAACATGGCCTGGTGATGAGGGTCGGTGGTCCTGTGGAGAAACGCTTCGACTTCCCGGGGCCATTTCGTTACATCGAACTTTGCGGGGACGTGCATCAATGTCAGCGCGTCCGCCGTGGGCATTTCTCGGCCTGGCGCCGCCAGGGTGGCGTAATTCATGACTAGCTCCTATCGGTTGTGAGGATGGGATTCGAATGACGTGTGGGCCTGCCGTCCTATTTCAGACATGCGGCTCGCGAAAGCACGTGACGTTCCGCCTCCGCGGACATGATCACCGCACCTTCACGCTCAACTCACCCAGGCCAGCGATGCACCCGGTCATGGTGTCCCCCCGTTGGACGGACCCTACGCCATCGGGCGTGCCGGTGTAGATGAGGTCGCCAGGCTGCAGTTCGAAATATGTGGACAGGTTGGCGATGATTTCCGGTACAGACCAGACGAGCTTGCTGAGGTCCGTACGTTGGCGATCCTCACCATTGACCTGTACCCAGAGTGCGCCACGGTCAATGTGACCGACCTCGCTGACTCTGCGGAGCGGCGCGATGGGCGCCGATTGGTCGAATGCCTTGCCCAGCTCCCACGGCCGCCCCTTGTCGCGCAGCGCAAGCTGCAGGTCGCGCCGGGTCATGTCGAGACCGACCGCGTATCCGAATACGTGGTCCAAAGCATCTTCTACCGCGATGTCACTGCCGGCGCGTCCAATCGCTACGACCAGTTCGATTTCGTGGTGGTATTCGCTGGTCTGCGGCGGGTAGGGAACTTCGACGGTCGTATCAGCTGGAACGTTCACGATGGCATCTGCCGGCTTGCAGAAGAAAAAGGGCGGTTCGCGGTTCGGGTCGAAGCCCATCTCGCGGATATGGGCGGCATAGTTGCGGCCCACGCAGTAGATGCGCCGAACCGGAAAGACGGAGTCGCTGCCCTGGATAAGCACCGTCGGTGTGGGTAAGGTGAACTCGATGCGCATAGTGGGAACTCCTGTTTATTCGATAGCAGCGGGTCGATGCAGGCCGCAATGGGACGTATGCGCGGTTGCCGAACGGCGAGCGAGCGACACGAGTGTCATATTGTCTCCGATCTGGTGTTCTGGACTCGCGACGTCACGAAATCCTCGGCCTGTCAGCGACCAATGGTTGTGTTTGCGCCCGTGTCGAGTGATACGAAGTATGGTTGTGTGACGCGTCTGCGTCCAACGATGAATACTGACTGCGTGATCTTGAACTCAGATCAACCGACGTCTCTTCAGGTCACCATGCCTCATGGCAGGTTGCGCCAACTGACAGCTACCCTTCAGACAATAATCGCGATACACGGGCGATGATAGGGAATACCCACTGCGCAGACCGCCAGTCCGACCGATCGGCGCCGCGTCGTCGTTCGGCCGCTCCGCCGCGCAGGACGCGTGCAAAAGCATGAATGCGTTGAGTGTTGCGTGTGGCTGATCACTAATGGAGATCAAGTTGTCAATTTTTATCATTAGACAGTGATCGCAACTCCTCGGATAGTTGCCTCGAATCTTCGCACAAGCAGGAGACACGACGGAGCGACGTTCTTCCGAAACTGGGAAAGTCACGGTCCATCGACGCAACGTCTGTTGTCGGCAAATTTCAAAATGTCGCCTAAAACGGCGAGATCATTCAGCCCACACGGAAACGACCATCATGAAGCTGGCAATGTTTACTCATCGAGGCAATATGTCAGTTGGAAAAGTGGTGGGGGACAGGGTGATCGACTTGCGCGCGGTGGGTGATGCCGCCGACGATGTTGTGAGTCTGATCACTGCAATGTGGCGGGATTCAGTGTTGCGGGAGTCGGTCGAGACCCTCGAAAGTCCGAGCTATCTGCTCGCCGATGTGGTACTGAATGCGCCGGTGCCTCACCCCGGGAAGTTCCTCGCCATCGGAATGAACTATCGGGAGCACGCCGACGAGGCCCGTCGGGCAGGTGTCAAGGTTCCCGACTCACAGCTCTGGTTCAACAAGCAGGTGACGAGCGTTACCGGCCCGTTCGATCCCGTCCACTATCCGCATGTCGTTAAAGAACTCGATTACGAAGCCGAGCTCGGAGTGGTGATCGGCGCGCGTTGCCGCTACGCATCGAGTGACGAAGCGCTATCTGCAGTCGCCGGCTATCTGGTGATCAACGATGTAAGCGCTCGCGACTGGCAGGCTCGCAGCCCGACCTTTACCCTTGGAAAGTCGTTCGATACCCATGGTCCAACCGGCCCATGGGTTACGACTGCGGACGAGATCGGCGATCCGCAAGATCTGCAACTGCGGCTAACGGTCAATGGAATTGTTCGTCAGCAAGCTTCCACGCGCTCAATGATCTATAGCGTGGCCGAGCAGATTTCCTACCTGAGCCAGGTGATGACGCTGATGCCGGGCGACCTGCTCGCTACAGGCACACCGGCTGGAGTGGGCATTGCGATGTCCCCGCCCTCGCTATTGTCAATCGGGGATGTCGTGCGCGTCGAAGTCGATAAGATTGGTTTCATCGAGAACAGAATTGTCGCTGAGCCCGATGCCGTACGTCGACTTGACACTGCGAAGCCGGCCGGAGACTGAGTCATGGGGAAGCACCAACGGAAAGTTATTGTCACCTGCGCGATAACGGGCTCGATTCATACGCCGTCCATGTCGCCTTATTTGCCTGTCACGCCCGAAGACATTGCCCAGTCGGCGATCGAAGCGGGGCATGCAGGCGCGGCCATCGCTCACCTTCACGCGCGCGATCCGTTAACCGGCATCCCGAGTCAGGACCCGGAAATATTCCGGCGCTTCCTACCGCTGATCAAAGCCGAATCGGACGTCGTCATTAACCTGACGACCGGTGGCGCACCGACGATGAGTGTCGAGGAGCGGCTTCAGCCAGCGTTGCAATTCAAACCGGAACTCGCTTCGCTCAACATGGGCTCGATGAACTTTGGTCTCTACGAGATGCTGTCGCGTTACACGGAGTTCAGATACGACTGGGAACGGCCTTACCTTGCGTCAAGTGACGACCGAATCTTCAAGAATACGTTCAAGGACATCGCCTATATCCTCGAGTCGTGCGGAGGCAACGGTACGAAGTTTGAGATCGAGTGCTACGACATCGGGCACCTTTATACGGCCGCACATTTTCTGGATCGAGGGCTTTTGAAGGGACCGCTTTTCATTCAGTCCGCCTTTGGCATCCGTGGTGGCATCGGCACCCATCCGGAGGATGTTTTGCATATGAAACGCACCGCGGACCGCCTGTTTGGCGACGAGTACGCATGGTCGGTGTTAGGCGTGGGCAGCACGCAGACAAATATCGGTGCTCAGGCAGCGGTCATGGGCGGCAACGTGCGCGTCGGTCTTGAAGACAATCTTTGGCTCGCTAAAGGCCGTCTCGCTCGAAATAACGCTGAGCAAGTTACGAAGATGAGGCAGATTCTTGAGGAGATCGGCCTGTCAATTGCTACACCTAACGAAGCGCGTGAATTGGTTGGGTTAAAAGGCGCTGGCGATGTTGCGTTCTGACTACGCCAATCAACGCACTCGCTACGATGCCAAACCCTAACAAACCTGTCACGCTCGATACCTCGGCGTGGAGCAAAGGAAAGGTGGAGGAGACATGAAGCAGATTCGCGTTCCGGTATTCGTTGTGGGCGCAGGTCCGGCGGGCCTGACAACGGCTGCGCTACTGGCCAGGTATGGCGTCGAAGTGCTCGCCATCACGCGTTATTCGGGCACAGCGCACGGGCCGCGTGCTCACATTACCAATCAGCGCACCGTCGAAGTATTCCGCGATCTGGGCATCGAAGATCGCGTTCGCGCGCTCGCGACACCGCGCGAATCGATGACGAACAACGTGTGGGCGACGAGCTTTGGCGGTGTGGAACTGGGACGACTGCAGGCATGGGGAACAGGGGAGAAGCGCAAGGCGGACTATGAGATGGCCAGTCCTTCCCAGATGTGCAATGCGCCACAACATCTGCTTGAGCCGCTCATTCTGACGGCAGCTCGCGAAAGCGGCGCACGGTTCCTCTTCAATACTGAACTGATATCCATGCATCAGACGGACGACGCAGTCTACTCGCGACTCGTAAACCGCCTGACAGGTGAGGAGCTTGAGGTCGTGTCGGATTACGTGGTCGGTGCAGACGGTGCTCAGAGTACCGTCGTCAAAGAAATCGGCTTCGAGCTCGATGGCGAGTCAGGGTTGGGGTGTGCGATGAACTGTTGGCTGGAGGTCGACCTTGCCAGATATTGTGCACATCGTCCGGGCGTACTGTACTGGATGGCCCAGCCCGGCAACGACTACTGGGTCGGCAGCGGCACCTGGATCTGTGTGCGCCCATGGAACGAGTGGGTGTTGGTATTCATGTACGACCCGCGCGACGGCGAGCCCGCGCATAGCGAGGAAGCCGTCATCGCACGCGCGCGAAGCACGATTGGCGACGCCAGCATTCCCATTACGGTTAAGTCAGTGTCAAAGTGGACGATCAACAAGATGTATGCGCGCAGTATGACCAGGGGGCGCGTCGTCATTGCGGGCGACGCGGCGCATCGTCACCCGCCGGCGAATGGTCTGGGATCCAACACGTCAATCCAGGACGCGTTTAATGTCGCGTGGAAGCTGGCGATGATCGTCAAGGGGCAGGCCACACCTTCGCTACTCCAGACTTACTCTGACGAGCGGCAGCCGGTCGCGCGTCAGGTCGTTGAGCGCGCGATGAAGTCTGTAGCGAACATGCAGCCGATACCACAAGCTCTTGGCTTTCGGCCGGGCCAGAGCGATGGGGAAGGATGGGCGGCATTGACTCAGTTGTTCTCCGATTCTGAAGAAGGTCGGCACAAGAGAAATGCCCTCGCAGCCGCGATCGAATTGCAGAACTATCAGTTCAACTGCCATGGAATCGAACTCGGTCAACGCTACGCTTCAGCCGCTGTGGTCCCGGACGGTTCCGCAGTTGCACAACCGGGTCGCGATCCTGAGTTGTATTACCACCCAACCACTACGCCGGGGGCTTACTTGCCTCACGCGTGGGTCCAGCGGGAAGAAGAACTCGTATCGACGCTTGACCTGGTTGGGCACGGCGCATTCACGCTTATCACCGGCATTGGCGGCAGGCAGTGGTCAGACGCGGCCGGTAAGGTCGCTACAGAGTTCGGAATACCGCTTCAAGCCGTGTCGATAGGGCCCGGTGCCGAGGTCGAGGACGTGTATGGCCGATGGACGGAACTGTCGGAGATAGAGGAGGACGGCTGCCTGCTTATACGACCCGACCGATTCGTCGCATTCCGGTCAAGAACCCTCATAGCCGACCCTGTCGCAGGCCTGCACCAGGCACTATCACGCATTCTGGGCCTAAATCCCGAAACAACGTCCGCGTTGACACTGCAAGAGTCGAATGCCGGCGCATAACGAAGGAGGGGAAGTCATGGAAGCGACAAGACTGGCCGTGCCGCTGGTCGGCGTGCATTCGATCAATCACTTTGCACTGGAAGTGCCTGACCTCCAGGCTGCAAAGCATTTCTTCGATGGCTTTGGCCTCGATGTCATGGAGACGGGACCGGGTCTCGAACTCCGTACAGCGGGCAATGCTCATATCTGGACGAGGGTCTTGCCGGGATCAAGGAAGCGGCTCGCGTACCTTTCGTTCAACTGTTTTGCCGACGACCTCGACGCATTGACAAAACAGATCAATGCTGCGGGCGGTAAAGTGGCTTACCCGCACGGCAGCTGCGCTAACGCGGACGGATTCTGGTTTGAGGATCCGGACGGCAATCTCCTGCAAGTTCGAGCCGGCGAAAAGACGTCGCCATCGTCGAAGCCGCTGTGGCCAACTCCCATCTTGCTAAAAACGTGGAACGGGGCAGTTGGTCCGCAGCGTGACCGATCGATTGTCCGGCCGACCAGGCTGTCTCATGTAGTGCTGTTTACGCCGAACGTCGAACGCGCCGTTGTGTTCTATCTGCAGGCTCTTGGTTTGAAGTTCTCTGATGGCTCGAAGGGCATCGTGGCATTCATGCATGGCAGGCATGGAAGCGATCACCATCTGGTCGCGTTCGTTCAGTCGACTTCAAAGGGCTGGCATCACAGTGCCTGGGATGTGCCCACCATGGACGATGTCGGGCGCGGCAAGATGCAGATGAAACGTGCTGGATATGCCGACGGGTGGGGTGTCGGGCGGCACGTTCTGGGCTCGAATCATTTTCAGTACGTTCGGGACCCTTGGGGCTCGTTCTGGGAATACTCGGCCAATATGGACTTTGTCCCCCCGGGCGTGGAATGGTGCAGCGCCGATCATCCGCCGGAAGATTCGCTGTATCTCTGGGGACCTGATGTTCCGACTTTTTTCATTCAGAACAACGAGGCGCAGGAGTGACGAGCGTCACCTCAGGCGTGCAGGCGATGGGCAGTGGCAAGTCTGCACGTCGATCGGCGCGGTAGCTTCGGGGCTTCTCCCGTAACCCGACGTTGAGGCGGCCAATCCAGGCAGCCTTGACGCGCAATTATTCTCGGAGACGGTTATGCAGATCCAGTCGATGACTGATGAGCAGCGTAAAGCGCTCGCAATAGAGTATTTCAGGCGCGTAGATCGCGGAGGCGATATTCTCGAGCTATTCGACGAGAAGGCCGAAGTCTATTTTCCGAAGTGGGGCATCGCACGTGGTCGTAAGGAGATTGCCCAATTTCTCGAGGACCTGATGGGTATCCTCGCCGAAATATCGCACGACATCCCGTATGCGAATTTTATTCAGCAAGGGGATCTGGTAGTGGTTGAAGCCACCTCATCCGGGAAGCTAAGGAATGGCGCATCCTGGCGAGCAGGGACTACGCACGCCGGGCGGTGGTGCGATGTATTTGAAATTCGCGACTTCAAGATTCAGCGCTGCTTTGTATATCTCGACCCCGATTATGCGGGGGCTGACACTGAACGCTATCCGTGGATTGGCAGCGCGCCGACGAGCCGTTATTGAAAGACTTCATGGCGGTAGTCGTTAGTTTTGAAAATAGATCGCGGCGTCTACTTCAGATAACCCACCTGGGGCCTGACTCGACGGATCCAGCTTGACCCAGATGACCTGCACGACGAACACCGCCGCGTCCGCAGCACGTACGATCGTCTGTCAGGGACAAAAGCGCCGATAACTGGCGGTGCAGTTGCCGTTTTCCACTGAGACGCAAGCCAGCGAGTCCGAGCCGATGCTTTGTCTATACGCATCGATTTTGCGTCGGCACCGGAATTTCTGCTTGCAGTCGATCGTGGGCAATCGTCGTCGACGCAGATCTCCTCTCGAAGCATGCAGTCAACGTTACCTGGCGAGGCGGCTTGTGTACGCGGTGCTACGGCTGCTGGAGGCGTTGCGACGCCACTAGAAGTCAAGTGCTTGCGTTGGGCCTCGTGCGCGAGATCTGCTTTCGGATCTTGATGAGCGAGGAGGGCGCGGCGATGCTGCGGCGCTCGCGAGCCAAGAGCATTTTGACAAAATCGTCAATGCGTGAGTTTAGGCGCTTTTTTGGAGGCACTGCCGGGGGAAGATGCGACGTTCATAAACAGTCGCTTGCGTTGGCACCAGCTGAGACGAATTCGTGTACGTAACCGCGCATCAAGGCCACGCTCAATGGCGATGTGCCTGTCTTCGGTGACGACATGACGAAGATTAAGCGCTTGACATCTCGCTCAGAAGGCGATATTTCTCGACAAATTCCATCCGGAAAATCGATATATGCTCGACGGCGTATCCATGGACCAATTGCGCACCTTTATCGCTGCCGCAGACGAAGGAAGCTTCTCTGCGGCAGGACGTAAGCTTCGCAGGGCACAGTCCGTCGTGAGCCAGACGCTCGCCAATCTTGAGGCTCAAATCAATGTGCCATTGTTCGACCGGAGTGGTCACTATCCACGATTGACAGATGAAGGTGCTGCATTGCTTTCGCAGGCGCGTCTCACCGTCAACTGCATGGATGGTTTCAAGTCGCGGGCGCGAGCAATCGCGGAAGGACTCGAGCCAGAGCTTTCCGTCGTGGTGGACGTCATGTATCCGATGGCCTCACTCACACGGGCGGTTGGAGAATTCCGTGACGCGTTTCCTGACACTCCAGTTCGGTTGTATGTCGAAGCCTTGGGTGCGGTAGTGCAGCGAGTGGTGGAGCGGGCGTGCAGGCTCGGCATTAGCGGTTCTATGCCGGCCGTGCCCGAATCGGTTGATGCCGAGAAGCTGCTCGATGTGCCGATGGTCACCGTTACCGGTCCGACACATCCCTTGGCATCGCTTAACAGAGTGATCCGATCGCGCGAGCTGGAAGAACATGTTCAGCTTGTATTGACTGATCGCACGCCGCTGACCGATGGTAAGACATTCGGGGTGTTCTCTTCGCAGATCTGGCGATTGGCGGATCTGGGCGCGAAGCATGCGTTTTTGCGAGCTGGCTTCGGGTGGGGGCATATGCCTGCGGTGATGGTACACGCCGATCTTGTTTCGGGCGATCTGGTACCGCTGCGAATCGAAAACTTTCAGCCCCAAACGCCGCCGATCACCATGCTTGCAATCTATCGCAAAGATACGCCGCCAGGCCCTGCGGGCCGTTGGTTTCTCGGTCGACTAAAACAAACCTCAAATGAAGAGTGACGGTCTTGGTCGACCTGACATTTCATTGCCACGGTTGTAATCCATCCAGGAACTCGATAAGCAGCGGGTTCACCATCTCAAGCGCTTCCTCTGTACAAGCACCAGAACCGAAGATGCCTCGGCGAACTGCCACGCGGAGATGCTCGTTGCAAAGGTTCATCGGTTGAGACGATGGACTTTATCGAAATATATAGGCTTCCGTTGGGGTTCGCCAGCTTCTAACCTTCAGCCATGTCATCCCCACAAGGAAATCGTCATGGCTCCCACCACTGATCTACTCGAAGTAGCCACGCCCGTTGCCCGGCCAGCCAGTCCTTCGCGCACCGTTGTGGCGCGTACCCAGGGGCGCCCCCATGGCCCGGTCACGCGCATCGTTAGTCCCGCCGAGCTGGGCGAGCTGATCAAGCCGTTCGTGTTCCTGGACTACTTCGATTTCACGCCGTCGAGCGACGCACTGTTTCCAATGCACCCGCATTCGGGCATCGCGACGATCACGGTCCTGCTCTCGGGCAACCTGAGTTACGAAGACACGACGGGCGCGTCGGGCGTGTTGTCCGCGGGCAGCGTCGAGTGGATGAACGCTGGCAACGGTATCTGGCACGACGCCAGTCCTGCAGACCTGAAGCGCTTTCACGGTTACCAGATGTGGGTGGCGTTGCCGCCCGAAATCGAGAATGGGGAACCGCAAACCCAATATCTACCCGCGCAGGCCATCCCGCATGTGGGTCCTGCGCGCGTCATTCTCGGCAGCTATAGGGACGCACACAGCCCGGTATTGGCTCCGGAAGGGATCAACTATCTGCACGTACAGCTCAAGACGGGCGAGCGCTGGCGCTATGTGCCGCCCACTGCACATACCGTGGGCTGGACCCACGTGCATCGGGGTGTGCTTCGTGTCGCGGGTGAGCGTCTGCGCAGCGAACTCGCGGTCTTCAGCGAGTCCGAAGACGCTCTCGACTTCGTCGCAGACAGCGACGCCGAATTCATTTTCGCATCCGCAGTAAAACACCCGCACGACCTGGTGCTCGGCTACTACTCGGTTCACACGTCAGAGGCCGCGCTGCAAGCGGGAGAAGCCCAGATCGCACGAATTGGCAAGCAGCTTCGCTCTCGCGGTCGTATCCGGTAGTCGCACAAGCAGTCCACTTAACCTTCGTCTCTTTTTAATTAACTTAAGGAACTCGTCATGAACTCAACCTCTGCAAATTCTAACCAGGCCCTTCCGCTGATTGGCCGCATTCTCATCGCTGCCATTTTTCTGGTGAGCGGCTTTAGCAAACTCACCGCGCCGGGAGCGACCATCGGCTACATCGGGTCGCTAGGATTGCCCGTACCGCTGCTCGGCTATCTCGGCTCGATGGCTCTTGAACTGATTGGCAGCGTTCTGCTGATCGTCGGCTATCGCACGCGACTCGTTGCCGTGCTGCTGGCAGCGTATTCGATCATTACCGCGCTGATCTTCCACCGCGCGCTCGGCGACCAGAACCAGATGTTCCACTTTCTCAAGAACGTCGCGATGGCCGGTGGTTTGATCCAGGTCGTGGCTTATGGCGCAGGCGCATTCAGCTTCGATAACCGTCGCGAGGTGCGGGTCGCAGGTACCGCACAGTAACGACATTCGGGACGGCCCTGGGTCGTCCTCGCAGGACATCTGCTGCACCCCTGCGGCGCCATGATGGCCCGCTTCATCACCCTCAGGAGATTGCGATGGCTAAGGTTCTTGTTCTCTACTATTCGTCGTACGGACATATCGAGCAGATGGCTGAGGCCGTCGCGCAGGGCGCCCGCAGCGCAGGCGCGCAGGTCGACGTCAAACGCGTACCGGAAACGGTGCCTCAAGAGGTCGCCAAGGGCGCGCATTTCAAGCTCGACCAGGTGGCTCCGGTCGCAACGGTCGCCGACCTCGAGAACTACGATGCGATCGTCGTGGGTACCGGCACGCGCTATGGCCGCATGTCGTCGCAGATGGCAGCGTTCCTCGATCAGACAGGGGGTTTGTGGATGCGTGGCGCACTGCACGGCAAGGTTGGCGGCGCGTTCGCGTCGACTGCCACCCAGCATGGCGGGCAGGAGACCACGCTTTTCTCGATCATCACGAACCTGATGCATCTCGGCATGGTTATCGTCGGGCTGCCCTATAGCCATCAGGGGCAGATGAACATGAGCGAGATCGTCGGCGGCGCACCTTATGGCGCAACCACCGTCGCTTCCGGCGACGGGTCGCGTCAGCCAAGCGAGATCGATCTGGCCGGCGCTCACCATCAGGGCGAACTGGTCGCAAAGACGGCGGCGAAGCTGTTCGGCTAACGCTTTTGCTGGCAAGTCTTTGAGTGAGCTGGGCGTCATCGCCCAGCGTAACGTGATAATAGATCGGTATGCTAATTATAGGTGCGCCAAAGGGCGCCGTGTAAGGGATCACCCGCCAATAGCGCGCAGAACCCGGCCTTCGCCGAACTTGCCCGCACCGCGATTCCCGGCGAAGCGGGGCGCCCAACCGGCCGAAGTGGCCGCCGCCGCTGTCTGGCTCTGCTCGTCGGCGGCGAGTTATGTGATCGGGCAGATGCTCGTGGTCGACGGTGGGGTGACCATCGGTGGCTTCGAGCTGCAGTGATCGACCCGTATCGTTGTGAACTGAAACACTCGCATTTCAACCGTTCTGGAGCATGACATGACCCGTAGCAACGCAAGCGAAGAAGCAAAGGCTGTAGTTCGTCGCAATACCGAAGAGGTTCAAGGCGGCGGCAACTTTGACGTATTCGAAGAATTATTCGCGAACGATTTCGTCGACCATACGCCGCAGCCGAACTGCACCCCGGACAAGGATGGTGCACGCGGCCTCTACCACGCACTGCGTGCCGCGTTCCCTGATTTCCACGCGGACATTCATTGGCAGGTTGCCGACGGCGATCTGGTGACGACCTACAAGACGTATCACGGCACACACGAAGGCACCTTCCTTGGCGTGCCGCCCACCGGTCGAAAGATCCATTTTGAAACTGTCGACGCGATGCGCGTACGCAACGGCAAGATTGCCGAGCACTGGGGTGTCGCCAATCTCTTCTCGCTGATGCAGCAACTCGGTGCTTTTCCTGCCGGTGCGAAGAAAGCGTGAAGAACCGACTGCGCTCACGCGGTGGCGCCTTGACAACCGCTACGCACCACTAGACTGTTGATTCAGTACATGCGGTCAAGTTGATTTATTTATAAGGATACCAAAATGAGCGATATTCTTAAGGACAAGGTCGTGCTGGTCACCGGCGCCGCCAGCGGCATCGGTCGGGCCATTGCGATTACTGCGGCGCGGCACGGAGCGAAGGCAGTGATCATCTCCGACGTCACCGAAACCCCGCACGAGGGCGGTACGCAGACGACTGCCGAGATCGAAGCGCTGGGTGTGCTCACGCGATTTCAACGCACCGACGTAACGCAGCACGCGGAAGTCGACGCGCTGGTCGATGCGGCGGCCGAGTTTGGCGGCGTCGACGTAATGGTTTGCAACGCCGGCATCACGTTGCGCGAGGACGGTCCCGACGTCGCCGAAAGCGACTACCGGCGGTTGATGGCGGTCAATCTCGACGGCGTGCTTTTCGGTGCGCAAGCCGCGGCACGCCAGATGAAGGCGCGTGGCAAGCCTGGCAGCATCGTACTGATTGCGAGCATGGGCGGTATCGCGGGCGCCGGTATGACCGTCGCTTACTCGACCAGCAAGGGTGGCGTCGTGCTGATGGCCAAGGCCTTGGCGGACGCGCTCGGCCCCGACGGTATCCGCGTGAATGCCATCTGCCCCGGCACGATCGACACACACTTGCTGCGCACGAATCCCGGCATTGCCGCAGCCTCGGAAGGTTTTCGACAACGCACTCCATTGCGCCGCCTGGGGACGCCGTCCGAAATAGGCGACGCTGTTGCGTGGCTCGGTTCGGACATGTCGAGCTATGTCACCGGTATCGCCTTGCTTGTTGATGGCGGCCTGCTCTCGGTGATCTGACACATCAAAGCAACCGTAACTGTACGGTTGCTCAATCAGGAGTAACTCATGAAAGCAATACGTGCCTATGTCTACGGCGGCCCCGAAGTTCTGACGCTGGAAGATATCCCTGACCCGGTACCGGGAGAGGGCGAAGTATTAATCGACGTTGCGGGGAGCGGCGTCAACCCGGTCGACTGGAAAATTCTGGAAGGCAGGATGAAAGCGTTCCTGCCGCTGTCACTGCCTTACACGCCTGGCGTTGAGGTGTCGGGAAAGATTTCGGCACTGGGCGCCGGGGTCAGGGACTTCGCCGTGGGTGACGAGGTCTTCGGTTACATCGGGATCGTCGGCGGGTACGCCACGAGGATGATCGCCTCAACGGATCGCCTGGCTTTAGTCCCGAATAAGCTTTCCCTGCTTGAAGCGGCAGGCGTGCCTGCGACAGCATTGACTGCATGGCAGGCGTTGCATGAGCACGCTGGTGTCAAGCCGGGTCAGCTCGTGTTGATTCACGGCGCGGCGGGCGGCGTTGGCAGTATGGCGGTGCAGTTGGCAAGAATGGCCGGCGCAAACGTAATCGCAACGGCGTCGTCCAGCAATCTTGACTACGTCAGACGGCTTGGCGCGACACAGGTCATCGACTATCAGACGGAGTCCTTCGAGCAGATCGTGTCGTCCGTGGACATCGTCCTGGATCTGGTTGGCGGTGAAACACAGGATCGTTCCTGGTCATTGTTAAAGGCGGGCGGTACCCTGGTGTCACCGGTCAGTCCACCGGATGCCGAGCGCGCGAGGCTAGCGGGTGTGGTGGCGAAACACTTCGCAACCCGCTCCGATGGCAAGCAGTTGGCCGCGATCGCTGCGCACTTCGATTCGGGCGAGCTCAGGGCCGAAGTCGAATCGGTCTTTCCGCTATCGCGTGCGGCCGATGCCCTGAAAAAAAACTTGACCCGTCACGCTCGCGGCAAGCTCGTGCTCGACGCGACCCGATGATACCAATTGGCTGGTCTGCCGAAGCACGGCTTTCGTAGATTGCCTGGCGTACCGCAGCCGATGGGCCGTGGTTCAGTTCGTGAAGCAAGCATCTGATGGTGTGGAGCTTCGACGGGACTTTCGCAACCTTATGGCGCTTTCTCATCATGGACCTGCGTAGACTTCGTTATTTCACGGCAGTTGCCGAAGAGTTGCATTTCGGTCGGGCCGCGCAGCGTATGCACGTGGTGCAGTCCGCGGTGAGCCATCAGGTGAAACTGCTTGAAGAAGAGCTGGGATTTTCGCTGTTGGAGCGTTCACGCCACAACGTTCGGCTCACTGTTCCGGGCGAGATATTTTTACCTGAAGCGCGTGATCTGCTTCGTCGGGCAGATGAGGCCATGCGCCGCGCCCGCGCGTCGGCGGATGGTACGGTCGGGTGGCTCGCGATCGGCTTCGTCGATAATGTACTTTGGTCCGTACTGCCGCCGATACTCCGAGACTTTCGCCAGAGGTGGCCGCAGGTTGAATTGACGCTGCATCCGCTCGATCGAAGCGCGCAGATCGAGGCGCTCCGGACTTCGGTCATCGATATTGGAATCATGCCGTCGCCATCCCCTGGTGACGCGCTCAAGTCTGTTGCACTCGCTGTGGCCCCTTTAGTGGCGGCCATCCCGGAGGGGCATCGGCTTGCCGTACGGTCGACGCTGCCCATTGTCGAGCTCGCCAACGAGCCGTTTGTTCTGTTCCCCCGAAGAATGAACAGCCGGCTTCTGGAAATCATCGTCGCGTGCTGCGCTTCGGCCGGGTTTACACCTCGAATCGTCCAGGAGGCCGAACAGCTTCATACGCTCCTTGCGCTTGTTAGCGCGGGACTTGGCGTTACGTTGGTGCCTCAGTGGGTAGCGCGCGTCCAGCAACTCGGCGTCATCTACATACCCATCGAAGACCTGCTCACGTCTTATGAACTGATCGCGGCATGGAATTCCAGTACGGACAATCCGGCTCTCACGAATTTTCGTGAAATCGCAGCAGGGATCGCCGGCCAGATGCTTTTCCTGTCACCAAGCCAATAGTCCAAATCGGCCGTTTTCTTCGAAACCGGAATGTGGGTGATTACATATCGAGATCGCGTAGTTATTTTTAATCGTTAGACAGCGATCACGGTTGCCCCGATAGTTTGCAGCAATGCAAAACGCAAGTCCGGAGACGACGATCGGCAGCCTTCCCGTGATTGACGCAATGGTTCTGGCTTGAACCCTTAGCGCACCAAATTCCAGAGTCCTTACGTGCCGGCATCTATCAATGCCCGGAAGGATCTTTGCGTGCCAGAAATCGAAGGGCGATGCGCGGCGGGATTGCAGGTCAGAGCGCTCACCCTGATCCCGAACACAGGACCTTCAGCGAATCTGCGGCACGACGGGGAGGGCAGGTAACGAAGACTCGCCGAAGGTCAGATGTCAGGAGCGCCCGATGACGCGTTCCATAGAATGTGAAAGTCGATCATCAGATTTGCACTACTAAGTGAAGTGCAAAAAGACCGCTTCGCGACCCGTGTATGTGAAGCAGGATTCGCGGTTGGCCGTTTGCCTTCGTCTGAAAAGCAAGATTGCCTGCAACGTTCAGGCGACGGAAAGAGTGCCCGCTACAAAAAACACGAATAAGCTGAAGTGCGAAGAGTTTCGAGCTGGCAATTCTAAAGGGAGGGGACTTTTGATGAAGAGGCAGATGTTCGTCGGCCTGGTAGCCGGGGCGTTTGCGGTTTGTGGGCATGCTGAATCGAGTGTAACGCTCTACGGCATTCTCGACACCGCAATCGAATTCACCAATCATTGGCCGACCAGCCCCACCCAGCCTGCAGCGACGGGCAATCGCTGGGCAATGGCGGACGGGGCTCGCTCCGGGGGCTCGCGTTGGGGCCTCACAGGCAATGAGGATCTCGGAGGTGGACTAAAGGCGGAGTTCCAGTTGGAAGATGGCTTTCTGGTTCCAAACGGCCGTCTGATGCAGGAGTTTTTCGGTCGTAGCGCGTGGATTGGTTTGACGTCACCGAAAGCCGGCACGCTTCGTTTTGGCCGGCAGTACACGTCCCTCGTGGATGCGCTTTACCCGTCGTCGCCTACAGACCTGTCGGGTACTTACGAGCCAGTCGTCGCGGAAGTCGGGGCCAACCTTTGGGAGAGCAACGTCGTCAAATACAAGAACGCTTTTGGGCCGGTGACGCTGATTGGCCACTATTCCTTTAGCAATCTTGCAGGGCAGTTTTCGAATGGTTCGGGCTACGGCGGTGCTGCCTCATACGATAACGGCACGGTCTCCGTAAGTCTTGGTTACGACAACCTTCATCGTGCGGAGGGTATCGGCAGTAGCTATGCGCGGTTCGAAAAAGCGGCTATCGGTGTCACCTATTCGACCGCCGCGCTCAAGCTCATGGGAGGGTATCGGTACGGAAAGAACGATCCGCTCGCCGGCTACGCCGCTCGCGACGATTACTTCTGGGCGGCTGCGCGCTACCTGTTTGCGGTCGACAAGATACTGACCATTGCGTACTACTACGACCGCATTCGCACGGCAACCGGAATCAACGGCGAGGTGACGAGGCCGGCCAGCCCGCAGCAGCTTATGGCCATCGGCGACTACCTGCTGTCAAAGCGCACCGATCTGTATCTGGTAGTGGGCTACTCGCGCCACTCGGCACTTAACTTCGATTCGTACAACGGTACGTCTGCTGCTTATAGGACGTCGTCTGCCGACAGTAGTCAAACCGGTGTGCAGATTGGCGTGCGGCATTCGTTCTAAGGCTGAAAGACGTCAGACCGGCGGTTCGACGAATGGCGATCTGTGTCGGGGGAGGCGGTGCAGTGGCGGTGCCTCCCTCACGGAATATGCCGGCATTGACTCGCAAGCTGCCGGGTGAATCCAGGTCGGTCTCTAACACCTCCAACATAGAGAGAAGCAAAATGAGAGCAGTGGTACAGATTGGATTGGTGGTCGCATTGGCAGCCACTATCGCACCGTTTTCGGCGTCCGCGCAGGACGGTAATAGCAGTGCGGTAGTAGCGTCGGCGGATGCGGGCAGCGCACCGAGCGCAAAATCGGTCAGGGCCGCTAACCGTAAGCTCGCCAAGAACGTGCGTACCGCAATGGCGAAGGTAAAGGGGATCGACATGACACAACTGTTCGTCTACGCGAAAGGCGGCGTTGTAACGTTGTCTGGTTCTGTGCCGAAGAGTGATCAGGTGGTTCGCGCTGGAGAGATCGCTAAGAGCGTGCCCGGGGTCTCGTCAGTCGACAATCGGCTCAGTGTCTATGCGATAGAGCGGTAAGCGCGAACCGGCCGTTGCTCGGCGTGCAACGGCCTTGGCTTTAACTGTTCGTAGTCCGTCTATTGCGCGTTCGCCGAAACGCCGGAATGGCCCGACTGCGACGAACCGCTGGTTGACGGTCCATAGTTGCTGGTTGTCGCTTTCTCGACGACGTTTTGCCTGGCGACCCGCGACTCCGCGGCCTGAAGGTTCGCGGGGTAATAAGGACCGGTGGGGGCGCCCTTAAAGCCGGCGGCTTCAAGTTGACTGAGTTCGGCGCGCACCTGCGCACGTGTGACAGGCGCGGTCGATTGCTGAGCAAAGGACAGAACCGGAACGGCCAGAACGGAGGCGGTGATTAGCATGTGGATCAGGGGTTTCATGGCGACGGCCTTGGTGTTTGGGTTTAGCGCTGCAGACACCCGTGTCTGCAGTCAGTGATCGCAGTGTATAGGGATTACCAGTACGGGACATCGCTTGCGATCAGGATAGACCGTTGCGGTTTCGCCGTAAATTGGAAACCCGATAAGTCAATTTGAATTCTTCATCTCCAACGGCTTTTAAGGATCGGTAGCTCTGCGGAGTTGAGGCGATGAATGCGCGTTGAACCCCGATGACCGGTAATCACTTATCGAGATCGCGTCGTCGATTTTTATCGTTGGACACTGATCACGGTAGTGTCGATAGTTAGTAACAACACAAATGCGAGGAGACAAAAATGATGGTTGAATCTCTGGCATCGGGTGCAGTCGTTCATGCCTGTAACACGCAAGCGTATAACTACGCGAACCGCTTTGCGAAGCCCTTATGTGAGCTGGTCCGCCCGTCTAAGGTCGGAGCGGTGAAAGCGGGATATACGCCGACTGTAGAGCAGTTCTGGCGAGACTGGTCTATCGAAGACACGATGGATCAGATCGTTGTCGAGGACGGTGCGGTTTTTTCCGTGTACCACGGTTTACCCTTTATCTCCGAGTTGATTCACTGGTTGTCGCCTGATGTCGATCTGATGCCAGGCGATCTTGATAATACGGGAAAAGTTGAAGGATTCGGCGCTGTCGTGGCCGACGACCTGCTTCACGCGCGGATCGACGGATTGCCGCACCTGAGGGATTCGACCTCATGAATGAGCCGGTCACACTTCACGGCTACTACCGGTCTTCCGCGTCGTTTCGCGTCCGGATAGCGCTCAATCTCAAGGGGATAGCGTATGAGGATGCGTTTCATCATCTGCGGCGCGGCGAGCAGCGCGCACCGGACTACTTGCAGCTGAATCGTCAAGGGCTCGTGCCGACGCTGGAAATCGACGGACGGGTGCTAGTCCAGTCGTTGTCCATTCTTGACTACCTTGATGAGACGCGGCCAGATCCGCCATTGCTGCCTGCCGATCCGGCCGCGCGCGCACGCGTTCGTGCGCTGGCACAGATTGTCGCTTGCGATATCCATCCCATCGACAATCTGCGCGTTCTCAACTATCTGCGCAAGACGCTTCATCAGCCAGAAGACGCTGTCAAGAGTTGCTACAACCGATGGATAGCAGATGGTTTTGGCGCCATCGAGGCGATGCTTGCCGCCAGCCCCGACACAGGGCGCTTTTGCCACGGCGACAACGTCACCATCGCAGACATTTGCCTCGTTCCTCAGGTCATCAACGCCCGTAATTTCGATCTTGACATGACTCCTTTTCCAACCTTGCAGCGGATTTCGGATGCGGCGCTTGCAATGCCGGCGTTCGAACGTGCGACGCCATCCAACCAGAAGGACTTCGAATGAACGTCAACCCTCCTCTGGCGCCCTCAACGGTTGCGCCGTCACACGTCGAGCCGTCAAAGAGCTATGAATGGAAGGCTGTCACGCTGATGGCCCTCGGCATGGGGCTGGTCGGCATAGATCGCTTCCTGATCGTGCCGTTGATGCCGGTACTGATGCGCGACCTGAAGCTCGATTATCAGGATCTCGGGCATATCACCGGAGCGTTGGCGCTCGCATGGGGCTTGTCGGCGCTCCTGACAGGCAATCTTTCAGACAGGATCGGCTTCAAGAGAGTCATTGTCCCCGCGATGATCGGTTTTTCGTTGCTGGCAGGTCTTGGCGGACTCGCGACGGGGGTCGGCAGCCTGATTGCCATCCGGGCATTCATGGGGGTAGCTGAGGGCGCCTTCACGCCTGCGAGCATCATTGCGACCATGGATGCGTCGCCGCCGAGCCGGCACGGACGCAATGTCGGGATCCAGCAAATGATGCCGGCTCTGCTCGGGCTTGGTCTCACACCGATTGTCGTGACGCAACTTCTCAAGGTGATGAGCTGGCCGTGGATTTTTCTGCTGGTGGCGTTTCCGGGTCTCGTCGTAGCGTTCGTCGCGCAACGGGTATTGCGCCGGCCGTCACCGACGGAAATTGCGATGCACACGATGACACACGATACGGCCCAACATCGCTGGTATGAGGTGTTTCGTTATCGCAATGTGCCGCTCGGCATCATCTGCATGCTGTGCTGGCTCGCGTGCCAGATCGTCATTGCTGCGCTGTTTCCCAACTATCTTGTCGACTATCTGCATCTCGATATGCAGCAGATGGGTTTCATTCTTTCGTCGCTAGGCTTTGGCGGGGCGATCGGGGCTCTCGTGCTGCCTGCGCTTTCAGACCGCGTCGGCCGCAAGCCCGTCATGCTGTTTTCAACGGCCGGCGTATTTCTGTCGCTATGGATTTTCCTGCGAACGGGTGCGGCGCCGGTTCCGTTGTTCGTCTGCCTGATGGTCGCGATGGGTTGTCTGTATAGCCTGATCACGCTGACCGTCGGTCCGGTCGCGGCGGAAGCCGTGCCGGTTCAACTGATGTCCACCGCATCGGGCATGATCATCGGTATCGGGGAAGTCTTCGGCGGTGGCGTGGCGCCTGCTTATGCCGGTTACCTGGCCAAGCATTTCGGCATCGAGCATGCGGTAACCATGCCGCTCTGGACAATCTGCGCGGGAGCCATCGCGGTCGCAGCGTTGAAGGAAACGGCTCCTGCACGGATTTTCAATAAACGCGGGATTAAGTCGGAAGAGAACGGGGGAAATGATGCCTGATAACACTGGCAACGTGGGCGTGATGGAGACGCCCGAGCGCGAGGCTTTTTACGAACGGATCGGACAGAAGAACCTCGCGCCACTTTGGACGTCGCTTAATGACTTGATTACCCCCGAGCCTCGCAGCAAATGCGTTCCAGCACACTGGCGTTTCGCAGACGTCCGCGCGGCCATGATGGAGGCGGGCGACCTCATTACGGCCAAGGAAGCCGAACGACGTGTGCTCGTGCTGGAGAATCCCGGCCTGCGTGGTGAGTCGAAGATCACAACCGATCTGTATGCGGGCGTACAACTGGTCCTTCCCGGCGAGGTAGCGCCCGCGCACCGTCACGCGCAAACAGCCCTGCGCTTTGTGATGGAAGGCGGTGGCGCTCACACATCGGTGAATGGCGAACGCACAATGATGAACGAAGGCGACTTCATTATCACGCCGCCGATGGCATGGCACGATCATGGCAACGAAAGCGATAGCCCCATCTTCTGGCTGGACGGTCTGGACATACCGATGGTGCAGTTCGTGGACGCCTCGTTCGCCGAGCATCTTGGCGAGGACGAGCAACCGATTACGCGCCCCGTCGGCGACAGTGACTTCCGCTACGGCGCCAACCTGCTTCCGGTAGACCATCACCCCGGCGGCGGAACCTCGCCAATCTTCAACTATCCTTATGCACGGACACGCGAAGCGTTGGAACGGATGCGCCGCACGAACGCCTGGGATCCCTGTCATGGGCTGAAGATGAGATATGTCAACCCGAACAACGGGAAGTATGCGATGGCGACGATGGCTACTTTCACGCAGTTGCTGCCTAAGGGGCTTTCGACGGCAGCGTACCGTTCCACCGACGCGACGGTCTTTGTGCCTATCGAAGGGCGGGGTCGCAGTCGGATCGGAAACGATGTCGTCGTGGAGTGGAGCGAGCGGGATATCTTTGTCGTCCCGTCGTGGCATCACGTGCAGCACGAGGCAGACGAGGACAGCGTCCTGTTTTCTTTTTCCGACCGACCCATTCAGGAGGCGCTTTACCTGTTCAGGGAGGAAAGGGGTGCAGCCTGAATCGCCTCAGGCGAGAGTGCGTCGCGTCGTAGCGAATTTGACTGCAGATTAATCGAAGTGCGAATGGATGGGATGTCCTCATTCTAGTGTCAGGAGTTGGAGATTTATATACAGCATCTGTGCCCTGGCAACCAAGGACACGTTGTCGCGATAACGCTTTACGAATCGTCCGAACGGACCGCAATTCTTGGGTACCGCCTGCCTAGTGGAAAAGTGAACGTTGGCCGGCCGCTCCAGCAGAAACGAGGTTGAAGGAGAAAACCATGGAAAAGACTGAAAGGCCCTTGCGTTACACGGTGGAAAAATGGCTTGCGATGGCTCATGCAATGTCAGCTCGGATAACACACGGAAGTGGCGCGGGCTCGAATCATACGCGCTATGTATGCGTCGAGGCATCGATATCGACAGGCGCGTTTGCAATCTATTTCTTCCGTCAAGGCGACGGCGCCTGGTGTGTGTTCCCGCCAGATGTCGAACGCCCGTCAATGAGTGCTGCTTGATGCGCGGTGTGATTGGGGTATCTGCGGGTGTGACCGAACACCGATCGCCGCTGAAGCATGCTTCGCGCGAAAGCGTTGAAGAGAGACTGTCCCATCGCATCGTTTTTCGAGCAGGATCATTATGAAAAAGGCAAACAATCAGCGAAATAATGTATTTTGCAACTGATGAAACTGGAAGAAAGCCGAAATCGTTCGGCCCGTTCAGTCGGCGCAAGCGAACCATCCGTGGTTGACATATAGATCATTAGTTAGGTATTCAAATGAACGTTTTTTGTTATCCAAGCGTGAACCATGCCGGCGGAGCGTCCACGCTCGATGCGCGGCCCGTAGCGAACCGCTTCGCCGATATTCGCTTGTCATTCTATAGGGTGTTGCTCACAGGCCCGATGACATCATTGGCAGGCAATGTGGACGACCGGCCAGACGTTAGTTTAACCGCGATTCTTGGCTACAACTGACCCAGAGACATGCGGCCGTGTTCTCAGGCGTGGGTACAGTGCATGAATTAGGGGGCGGACATTGCTTCCCGAAATTGGGCCTTATTTAAAAACGAA
Source organism: Paraburkholderia sp. GAS334 (assembly GCF_050436625.1). Taxonomy (NCBI): domain Bacteria; kingdom Pseudomonadati; phylum Pseudomonadota; class Betaproteobacteria; order Burkholderiales; family Burkholderiaceae; genus Paraburkholderia; species Paraburkholderia sp. GAS334. Next base: position 41,176 of record NZ_JBNDMO010000029.1, read on the forward strand.
CTCGTTAGACTCTGAGCGTTCGGGGGCGGGTCATCCAGCTGCCAGCGCCATCGAAGAATGCATGGCGCTCTGCACAACGCCGGGCGCGAAAAAGTCGTTTCCAGTACCGCCAGGTCGATAGGAAAGCCTCATAGCGACGTCCGGACGGCTCGTGGGTGCAGGCCAGGCCTGCTGCAGTCAGGACATATGGCAGGGCGAACTAACGCAACTAACCGTCTGCACCGAAGACATCGATCTTCAGCGTCAAATGCACTTGGCAGGAAAGGGTCCACAAAATATCTGAACAACGTGATCGAGCAGGACCATCGCCACATCGAGTCAAGAACGAACGTGATGCTTGGATTCAAACGGTTCAGGAGCGCCGCGACCACGATTTCAGGTATCGAATTGACGCATCGCATTCGCAAGGGCCAGTTCGAGCTCGCGAAGCTCGGCCTCAGGGAAGCCGCTGAGCCCGCCGTATGGAATGCGTTCCTGTTCGCGCGATAAGGAATCCTACCTATATGAAGCTTCTCAACCCGCTTACCTATTTGCACCAGAACCGTTACAGTTTCCTGCGTATCGGGCTGCGGCAATGGCGGCGTCGGCTTCAGCGATGCCGTCGTGGTGAAGCGGCCGATCGCAAGGCCGGTCGCGGAATCGATGCTGTCGACGGCGGGCGTGCCGGTCCATTCGCCAGCGATCCAGTGAAATGCGTTCATGCAGAGGCTTCCTTCGAGGATGACAAGCCAGGGGGTAACCGGTGCGTGCCGCCATCGGTCGGCGCCGATTCGCTCGACACTTCACGTAATTCGTCGGCGATGATGGTGATCAGCGCTTCGGCAGCAGCGCTCAACGGCCGCCGCGGATGACTGATGCGCACGATATGGCGTACGATGCGCGGCGCGAGAATCGGATAGGCGCGCAACGCCCCTCGACGCACTGCGCGCTCAACCGCGATGCGCGGCAGGATCGTCGCAAAGCGGGTGCTTTCGACGAGCTTCACGATCGTGCTCAACACATCGATTTCGAAGCGCGGCGCAAGCAGCACGTCCTCATGCTGCGCGGCCGTATCGAGCACGCCGCGCAGGCCGTGGCGCTTGGTGGGCAGGACGAGTTCGAGTTCGGGCAGTTGCGCGAGCTCGATCGCATGCGGCAGTTCGGGGCCGTGTTCGGCGCTGGTGACGAGCACCATCTCTTCGTCGAGGAGCGGCTGCGAGTCGAGCGACAGGCGCGAGCGCGGCTTGTTGATCAGCGCGGCGTCGAGCTGGCCGCCCGACACCCAGTCGATGAAGGTCGCGGTGTAGCCGTCGGCGACGGTTACTTCGACATGCGGATAGCGCGCGTGAAAGCGTGACAGCGAATCGGCGAGCACGCTTTCCGTCACCGATGCGATCAGCCCGATCGACACGTGGCCCGTCACGATCTCGTCGCGCTGAACCATTTGCTGACGCGCATGCGCGAGATCGCGGATGATCGGCAGAAAGAGGCGATACATCAGCCGTCCGGCGGCGGTGGGCGCCATGCCGTGCGCGCCGCGGTCGAACAGTTGCTGATGCAGTTCTTCCTCCAGCTTGGCGATCTGCATGCTGAGCGCCGGCTGCACGATGTTCAGGCGCTTGGCGGCGCGCGTCACGGAGCCGTCCTCGAACAGCGCGATGAAATACTGGATCTGCTTCAGGTCCATGCGAGGTCCATTTGACGTCCAGGGGGGCGCCGCGGGGTGCATCACGAAAGTTAATATCCGCTGCGCGGTCCATCAGGTCGCTCACGAAAGCCGGTGACAACAGCACACCGCGTAACTGTCTGAATAGCTGAGAAAGACCCTTGCCGGAAGCGTTGCCTATTGATAACCGAGCGCGCGAAGGGCGTCATCGGGGCTAACACTGATATCAGAACTAGTGATAGAAAACATCAAAAAACAATATTAGAAGTTATAGCCCGTTCTCGCTACGCTTCATTCCAACTTGCTGCATGTCCGCCCGACAGACTCGTTCCGGCGCCCGACGGCAAGCACCGATGGAGACGTAAATGAACTCACGCGATGCCGCAGGCAGCGGCACACCTCAATCCTCATGGGCGCCGCAGAGCACCGCGCCGACGCTGCGCCACTGGCTTGAACGCCTGTCGGCAACGGGCCGCGTCGCGACGATCGATCAACCGGTTTCACTCGAACACGAACTCGCGGCAGTCGCCAAACGGCTCGACGGCGAACAGGCCGCCATCTTTCTCAAACCCGGCGGCCACGCCATTCCGGTAGTGAGCGGCTTCATGTCGAAGCGCGCATGGATCGCCGAAGCGATGGGCGTGCCCGAGGCCGCGCTGCTCGAACGCTTCCGCGATGCGGCCGGCCATCCGGTTGCCTGGCACGAACTGCCACGCGAAGAGGCCGCGTGCCAGCAGGTCGTCCGCACGCAGGGCATCGATCTGCACGCATTGCTGCCGATCCCGACCCACAGCGAGCACGACAACGGTCCCTACATCACGGCAGGCCTCGTTATTGCGCGTAATCCGCGGACCGGCATCCAGAACGTGTCGATCAACCGCATTCAGGTGCACGCCCCGGACCGCATGGCGATCCTGATGTTGCCGCGTCATCTGCTGGCGTTCTATCAGGCCGCGGAAGCGGCGGGCGACGCGCTCGACGTGGCGATCGCGATCGGCGTCGATCCGTTGACGATGCTGGCGTCGCAGGCCATTTCCCCGATCGACAACGACGAACTGGAGATCGCCGGTGCCTTGCACGGCGCGCCGCTGCCAGTCGTCAAATGCGTGACGAACGACGTGCGTGTACCCGCATTTTCGGAAATAGTGATCGAGGGCCGCATTCTGCCCAAGGTGCGCGAGCCCGAAGGTCCGTTCGGCGAATTCCCGAAGTACTACAGCGCGCGCGAAGCGCGTGAGGTGATCGAGGTGACGGCGGTCACACACCGCGAACAGCCCATCTATCACACGATTGTTCCGGCTGAAATGGAGCATCTGCTGCTCGGCGCCATTCCGCGCGAAGCAACATTGCTGGCGCATCTGCAGCGCAGCCATCCGGGCGTGAAGGACGTGGAGTTGTCGGTGGGCGGCGTGTGCCGGTATCACCTGTGGGTCCAGTTCGACAAGAAGCGCGAAGGCGAAGCGAAAAACGTGATTTTGTGCGCGTTCGGCACGCATTACGACATCAAGCAGGTGGTCGTCGTCGATACCGATGTGGACGTGCACGATCCCGCCGAAATCGAATGGGCGATCGCCACGCGCTTCCAGGCGGATCGGGATCTTGTGATTGTGGCCGGCGCACAGGGCTCGCCACTCGATCCGTCGACGACCGTCGGCCAGCCCGACGATGCGCCGCCGCACATGCAGGGTGTCAGCGCCAAGATGGGTCTCGACGCGACGCGCCCGGTCGTCTATCCGGCACATGTATTCACACGCGTACAGATTCCGGGGCAGGACAGCGTCGATCTCGACCGGCTCGTCGCCACGAGCAACGCGGCGTTCGATGCCTACCTGCACAGCGGCCAGCTGCGCGACGCGGTCTGAGCGAGGCACGGCCATGCAGTCAACGCAAACGCGTGAACGGATCGTCGTCGGCATTTCGGGTGCGAGTGGGGCAGTCATCGGCGTGCGACTGCTGGCGGCCTTGCGCCGGCTCGGCACGCGCGAGACGCATCTGATCGTGTCGCCGTCGGGCGCCATTACCGCTGCGCAGGAGCTCGGTCTCACGCGTACGGACCTCGATGGTCTTGCCGACGTAGTGCACAACGTGCGCGACATCGGCGCGACGGTGGCGAGCGGTTCGTTTCTCACCGCGGGCATGGTGATCGCGCCGTGCTCGATGAAAACGCTGGCGAGCGTCGCCAACGGTTTCGCCGACAACCTGCTGACGCGCGCCGCGGACGTGATGCTCAAGGAGCGCCGTCGCCTCGTGCTCGTCGCGCGCGAAACGCCGCTCAATCTCGCCCACTTGCGCAACATGACGCTCGCCACCGAAATGGGCGCGATCGTGATGCCGCCGGTGCCCGCGTTCTATGCGCACCCTCAAACCGTCGACGACATCGTCGATCACACGGTCGGCCGGATCATGGATCTGTTCGGCATCGAGCATCGCGAGATTGCGCGCCGCTGGAGCGGTCTTGCCAGTGAGTTCAACCGACGCGACAACGACGAGGGCGACGACGCCGATGCAACCGGCACGCGCGCACAGGGAGCAGTGAAATGAATCAGCGCGATACAGTTGCCGAACTGGTAGCGGATGCACGCGCCGCTGGCGAGCCCGAAACGTCGGCTGAACGCCAGCGCCAGCGTCATGTGGGCCGCTCGATGGAACGCGTCGAGGATCCGGCGATCCTGACCGGCCGCGGACGTTACGGCGACGACATCGCCGTGAAACCCGGCACGCTGCACGCCGCGGTGTTGCGCTCGCCGCACGCCCATGCAGAACTGGGCAGCATCGATACGGACGCTGCGCTGAAACTGGCCGGCGTGCGCGCCGTGCTCACACGTGATGATCTGCCCGGTTGGTCGCGGCCGTTCGTGGTCGGCGTGAAGTCGCCGATGGAGCAGTGGGCGCTCGCGATGGATCGCGTGCGCTATGTCGGCGAACCGGTTGCCGTAGTGCTGGCCGAATCGCGTGCGCTCGCTGAAGACGCGCTCGATCTGATCAAGGTCGATTACCAGACGCTGCCGCCGGTGACGTCGATCGAAAACGCGATCGCCGACGATGCGCCCGTTCTGCATCCGAAGGTCGGCACGAACGTGATCAGCGATCGTCACTATCGCTATGGCGAGCCCGAAGCGGCATTCGAACGCGCGCCGCATCGCGTGACAATCGACGCGCACTATCCGCGCAACACGTGTGCGCCGATCGAATGCGGCGTGGTGATCGCCGAGTATCTGTCCGGCGATGAAGGCTATGACGTCACGTCGAATTTCATGGGACCGTTCTCACTGCATGCGGTGATGTCGATGGCGCTGAACGTGCCGGCAAATCGTCTGCGGCACAAGGCGCCGCGCGATTCGGGTGGCAGCTTCGGCGTGAAGCAGGCGGTGTTTCCGTATGTGGTGCTGATGTGCCTTGCGTCGCGCAAGGCCGGTGCACCGGTGAAATGGGTCGAGGATCGGCTCGAACATCTGAGCGCGGCCACGTCGGCCACCGCGCGCCTGACCACGCTCGAAGCCGCCGTCGAAGGCGACGGCCGCATCACCGCGCTCTCATACGACCAGATCGAGGACTGCGGCGGCTATCTGCGTGCGCCGGAACCTGCAACGTTCTACCGGATGCACGGCTGCCTGACGGGCGCGTACGCGATTCCGAATCTCGTCGTGCGCAACCGCGTGGCGCTCACGAATAAAACGCCGACGGGCCTCGTCCGCGGTTTCGGTGGACCGCAGGTGTATTTCGCGCTTGAACGTCTGATGCAACGCATCGCGATCGAACTGAAGCTCGATGTGCTCGACGTGTATCGCCGCAACTTCGTCGCCGCCGATGCGTTCCCGTATCGCGCCGCAGCGGGTGCGCTGCTCGATTCCGGTAACTATCAGGAAGCGCTGCGCCGCTCGCTCGCTGAAGGCGGCTACGACGAACTCGTCGCGCGTCGCGATGCTGCGCGTCGCGAAGGACGTCTGTACGGCATCGGCTTTGCGGCGATCGTTGAGCCTTCCGTGTCGAACATGGGCTACATCACGACCGTGATGCCCGCCGAGGCGCGCAAAAAAGCCGGCCCGAAGAGCGGCGCAATCGCGAGCGCGACGGTCAGCGTCGATCTGCTCGGCGGCGTGGTCGTGACGATTGCATCGACGCCGGCGGGGCAGGGGCATATGACGGTCTGCGCGCAGGTCGTAGCCGACGTGCTTGGTCTGAATCCACGGGACATTGTCGTCAACGTCGAGTTTGACACGCACAAGGACGCGTGGTCGGTGGCGGCAGGTAACTATTCGAGTCGTTTTGCCGGTGCGGTGGCCGGCACGGTGCATCTGGCAGCGATGCGTGTGCGCGATAAGGTGGCCCGCATCGTCGCGAAGCAATCGGGTTGTGCGCCTGAGGACATCTGTTTCGAAGACGGCCGCATCTTTGCGAAGGGCAAGGAAGACCGCGCGCTGCCGTTTGGCCGCGTCGCGAGCAATGCGCCGCACTGGGCGCCCGCGCTGTTGCCCGAAGGCGAAGAGCCGGGCCTGCGCGAGACGGTGTTCTGGACGCCGCCGCACATGGATGCGCCCGACGAGCAGGATCGCATCAACACTTCGGCGGCCTACGGTTTCGCGTTTGACATGTGCGCCGTCGAAGTGGACCGCGCAACCGGCCGCGTGCGCATCGACCGCTATGTGACCGCACACGACGCCGGCACGCTGCTCAATCCGGCACTCGCCGACGGCCAGATTCGCGGCGCGTTCGCGCAGGGCCTGGGCGCGGCACTGATGGAAGAGTTCCGCTACGGCGCAGACGGCAGTTTCCAGTCGGGCACGCTCGCCGACTACCTGATGCCGACCACCTGCGAAGTGCCTGATCCGGTGATCGTGCATCTGGAAACGCCGTCGCCGTTCACGCCGCTCGGCGCGAAAGGGCTCGGCGAAGGCAACAACATGAGCACGCCGCCGTGCATCGCAAATGCAGTGGCCGATGCACTCGGCGTCGAGGATATCCGCTTGCCGCTTACGCCCGCGAAGGTGATGCACCTGATCGGCATCGACGATCCACCGCCTTCGCGTCCCGAGTTACTTGAAGCGGCAGCTGCCGCCGCGCCGAACAAGGCGCTTGCAGGCGGCAAGGCGCTGACGGCGCGGGGCACTGTCGATCTCGACGCCACACCCGAAGCGATCTTCGCGGTGCTGATGGACCCGCAGGCGCTCGCGAAGGTCATTCCAGGCTGCCACGCGCTCGAAGCGACCGGACCGAACCAGTATCGCGCGGATGTGACGGTCGGCGTCGGCATGATCAAGGCGCGCTTCGAAGCGCGGATCGGGTTGTCGGATATCGACGCACCGCATCGTCTGCGGCTGGCGGGCGCCGGCAGCTCGCCGCTTGGCACCGCGCGTGGCGAAGGGCTCGTCGAACTGACGCCCACGGAGCAGGGCACGCGGCTGTCGTACGACTATGAAGCGCAGGTGTCCGGCAAGGTTGCGGCAGTCGGCGGACGGATGCTCGAAGGCGCGGCGAAAGTCGTGCTGCGGCAACTGTTCGAATCGCTGGGCCGGCAAGCGTCAGGCAAACCCGTCGACCAAGGCCGCGCGCAAGGCTCGTGGCTGTCGCGCTTCCTCGCATTCTTCAGGAGCAGAACATGAAACCGGCGCCGTTCGATTATCTGCGCGCGACGAGTACGGAACATGCGCTCGAAGCGCTCGCGCATGGCGGCGAAGACGCACGCGTGCTGGCCGGCGGCCAGTCGCTGATGGCGGTGCTGAACATGCGCCTCGCGCAACCGCGCTGGCTCGTCGATATTTCCCGCACAGACGAGTTGAATACGGTGCGTCTCGACAACGAGGCGGGGCAGCTCGTTATCGGTGCGGCGACGACGCAGGGCAGCGTCGAGTGGCGCCCGTCGCTGCGCGACGAAGTGCCGTTGCTCGCTCTCGCGTTCCCGCACATTTCCCACTTTCAGATCCGCAATCGCGGCACCGTATGCGGCTCGATCGCTCACGCGGATCCGAGCGCTGAGTTGCCTCTCGCATTGGCAGCCCTGGGCGGCGATGTGCTGCTGCGCTCGACAAAGCGCAAGCGCGTGCTCGCCGCCGAGGACTTTTTTCAGGGGATGTTGATGACGGCGCGCGAGCCGGACGAACTCGTCGAGGCGGTGCGTTTTCCGCTGAAAAAGCCGGGCGAGCGCTACGGCTTCGCGGAATTCTCCGCACGTCATGGCGATTTCGCGCTCGTGTCGTGCGCGGCGGTGGTCACGGATAACGCGATCCGGCTCGCAGTGGGCGGCGTCGCCGACCGGCCGGTGGTGGAGCGCTGGCCGCGTCTGCAGGGCGACGACCTGCGTACTGCATTGAACGATTTGAGCTGGAAGCTGGGCGCGCAAGACGACGCGCATGTCAGTGCGACGTATCGCCGGCATCTGGTCCGGCAACTGGGATGGCGCGTGATAGAGGAGGCGAAGTGAGCAAGACCCCGAAGACCCCTGTTAATACCATGCCGCAGGGCATACAACCACGCGGCGAACGGCGGCGAATCACCGTGACGCTCAACGGCCGCGAACGCAGTGGCTATTGCGAGCCACGCGATCTGCTGTCCGATCTTCTGCGGCACGAACTGGGCGCAACCGGCACGCACGTCGGATGCGAACACGGCGTGTGCGGCGCCTGCACGGTTCACATCGACGGTGTGGCGGGACGTTCGTGCCTGATGCTCGCGGTGCAGGCGGACGGCCGCCGCATCGATACGGTAGAAGGCCTCGCCCCCGACCAGACGCTTGGCGACCTTCAGCAGGCGTTCCAGCGACATCACGCGCTGCAGTGCGGCTTTTGCACCGCCGGCATTCTGATGTCGTGCGCCGACTATCTGATGCGCGTGCCCGATCCGAACGAGGCGCAGGTGCGCGACATGCTGTCGGGCCATCTGTGCCGCTGTACCGGCTATACGCCGATCGTCGCCGCCGTGCTCGATGTGGCGGCGCGCCGGCGCGACGCGCAGGAACAGAAGGAGACGAGCGATGCTTGATCTCGGCCGAACCTTTCTGCAAAGCGTGGAGCGTAGCCCGAACGCGCTGGCGCTCGTCGACGGTGAACTGACGCTCACGTATGCGCAGTGGCACCGGATTATCCTGAACCTTGCGGACGGTCTGCGCGAACTTGGTCTCGCACACGGCGACCGTCTGCTCGTCGTGCTGCAAAACCGCTGGGAAATGGCGACGCTGCACTGGGCGTGCCAGTTCGCCGGCGTGGCGATCGTGCCGCTGAACTGGCGGGCGAAACCCGACGAGCTCGATTACTGCGTGACCGATGCGGGCGTCAAAGCCATCGTGTACGAGCCGGTTTCCGCCGAAGCCGTCACGCAAAGCGTCGCCGCGAAGGCCGTTGCGCGCATTGCGCTGGACGATGCGGCGGGCGCGTCGATTTCGTTCGATGCACTGCTGCGCGAGCGTCGGCGCGAAGGCGCAGCTACTGTTGGGGCCACCCCGCAGGCCACCGCGGAAGACTACTCGCTGATCCTCTACACGTCCGGCACCACGGGCAAGGCGAAGGGCGTGCCGCGCCGGCATCGCCACGAACGCGCCGCCGCGCTCGCGCACGTCGCACAGAACCTCTATCGGAACGGCGAACGCACGCTCGGCGTGATGCCGCTCTATCACACGATGGGCGTGCGCTCGCTGTTGTCGATGGCGCTCGTCGACGGGCTGTTCGTCTGCGTTCGCCGCTGGAATGCGACCCTTGCGCTCGATTCCATCTGCACGTACCGGCTGACGTGTCTGTATCTGGTGCCCACGCTCTATCACGATCTGCTCGCCGCGCCGGAGTTCGCGCGCACCGACAAAAGTTCGGTGACGAAACTTGGCTTTGCCGGCGCGCCGATGAACGACGGTCTGCTGAAGCGTCTTTCGGCTGCTTTCAAGCCGGAACTGTTCGTCAATCACTACGGCTCGTCCGAGGTCTACACGTTCAGTATCGATCAGGAGGCGACGCTCAAACCCGGCAGCGCGGGCCGCGCCGGCATCAATACGCGGCTGCGCGTCGTGAAGCTCGACGCGACGTCGCCCGACGAACTCGCGCAAACCGGCGAAGAAGGCCAGATCATCGCGGATCTGCTCGGCGACGAGTCCTTCGAGGGCTACTGGAACCGGCCCGACGCGAACGCGAAGTCGTTGCGCGACGGCTGGTATTTCACCGGCGACACCGGCTACTTCGATAACGACGGCGATCTCTTCGTGTCGGGCCGCGTCGACGACATGATCATCAGCGGCGGCGAGAACATCTCGCCGGTCGATATCGAATCGGTGTTGTCGCTGCATCCGGCGGTGGACGAAGTGGCCGTCGCTGGCGTGAAAGACGAGCGCTGGGGGCAGCGTGTCGTCGCCTTCATCAAGCGCAGCGAATACGTCGAAGCCCAGGCGCTCGATGACTTTTGCCGGACTTCCGATCTCGTCAACTTCAAGCGCCCGCGCGAATACGTGTTTGTCGACGACATTCCGAAATCGCCGGTCGGCAAGATCCTGCGCCGCAAGCTTTCCGCGGGCGAGTACGAAACGGAGCACGGCGCCGCACAACCTGACAGAACCACAAAAGGAGTAACACATGACTGACCTGACTCATCGCGGCCAGACGCTGCTGCAGGAACTCGACGGCTTCTCGATCGAAATCGACGCCGCGCGCGAACGCGCCGACATCATCCTGCACCGCCCGCCGTTCAACGTGATCTCGATGCATGCACGCGACCAGCTGCGCGCCGCATTCGAAGCACTCGACGAGGACGACCGCGTCCGCGTGATCGTGCTGCGTGCGAAAGGCGAGCACTTTTCGAGCGGTGGCGACATCAAGGGCTTTCTCGAAGCGTCGCCGGAACACGTGTCGAAGCTGGCGTGGAATGTCGCTGCGCCCGCACGGTGCTCGAAGCCGGTGATCGCGGCCAATCGCGGCTTCTGCTTCGGCGTCGGTTTCGAACTGTCGCTCGCCTGTGATTTCCGCATCGCGACCGACACCAGCTTCTACGCACTGCCGGAACAGAAGCTCGGCCAGATTCCGGGTTCGGGCGGCTCGGCGCGTCTGCAGAAGATGGTCGGCGTCGGCCGCACGAAGGACATCGTGATGCGCTCGCGCCGCATTCCGGGCAAGCAGGCGTATGACTGGGGCATCGTGGTCGACTGCGTGCCCGATGCGGAGCTCGAAGCCGCGACCGATGCACTCGTCGACGAGTTGCGCGCCTTCTCGCCGCTCGCGCAGCGCACTGCGAAGAAGCTGCTGAACGACACCGAAGACGCGCCGCTTTCGATCGCGATCGAACTGGAAGGACATTGCTATAGCCGGCTGCGCAGTTCGGACGATTTCCGTGAAGGCGTCGAAGCGTTTCATGGCAAACGCAAGCCCGTGTTTCGCGGTAGCTGATAGCAGCGCATAGATCGAGCAATCCAGGAGACAGGCATGGAGCGGGTAAGCGCGTGTTTCGATTATGTGATCGTCGGCGGAGGGTCGGCAGGATGCGTGCTCGCGCATCGGCTGTCGGCCGTGCCGTCGGTGAGCGTCGCATTGATCGAGGCGGGCGCGGATACGCCGCCGGGCGCGGTGCCGGAGGCGATCCTCGACAGCTACCCGATGCCTGTTTTCTGCGGGGAGACCTGGATCTGGCCTGAGCTCAAGGCGAAGGCCACGCGGAAGTCGGCGGCTAAAGTCTATGAGCAGGGCCGTGTGATGGGCGGCGGTTCGAGCATCAACGTGCAGTCGGCCAATCGCGGCCTGCCGCGCGACTACGACGACTGGGCCGCCAGCGGTGCGGCAGGCTGGGCGTGGGATGACGTGCTGCCGTATTTCCGCAAGCTCGAGAGCGACGTCAACTTTCCATATGGTCCGCTGCAAGGCTCGGATGGACCGGTGCCGATCCGCCGTATCATGCCGCAGCAGTGGCCGCCGTTTTGCAACGCGTTCGCCCACGGATTGCGCAGCAACGGCTTCGCGGCGTTGCAGGACCAGAACGCGCAGTTCGACGACGGCTATTTTCCCGGCGCGTTTTCGAATCGCGACGACCGGCGCGTATCGACCGCGGTCGCCTATCTCGATGCAGAAACACGCAAGCGGCCGAACCTGCAGATCTTTTCGAACCTGCGCGTCGAGCGCATCGTGATGGAAGGGGTGGCTGCACGCGGCGTGGTTGCCGTTTCGCCGCAAGGCGAGCGACTGCGCTTCAACGCGCGGGAAACGATCGTGTGCGCCGGCGCGTTGCAGTCGCCGGCACTGCTCATGCGCGCGGGCGTGGGCGACGCGAGCGAACTGCGCGCACTCGGCATTGAGTGTGTGCTCGATCTGCTGGGCGTCGGGCGGAATCTGCAGGACCATCCGTCGCTGACGTTCTGTCATTTTCTCGAGCCGCGCTTTCGCATGCCGCTCGCAAGGCGCCGCGCCAGCATGACGGCAGCGCGATTCACGTCGGGCGTCGCGGATTGCGAGGCGTCCGATCTGTATCTGTCGAGTGCGACGCGCGCCGCGTGGCATGCACTCGGTAACCGGCTGGGCCTGTTTTTCCTGTGGTGCAACCGTCCGTATTCGCGCGGTCGCGTGCAGCTCGTCTCGAGCGATTCGTTCGCCGCACCGCAGGTCGATCTCAATCTGCTCGACGACGAGCGCGATGTCGCGCGGCTCGCCGCAGGCGTGCGCATGCTGGCGCGCGTGGTCGCGGCCTCGGGACTGAGCGAGGATCAGCGCGACTTTTTCCCCGCCGCTTTTTCGCCGCGCGTGAAGGCATTGAGCCGCTTGAGTAAAACCAATGCGGTGATCACATCGCTGCTGGGGCTGCTGCTCGATACACCCGCACCGATGCGGCGGGCGTTGATCAAACGCTTCTTCACGCGCGGCGTGCAGATGTCGTCGGTACTCACAAACGAGCGCGCATTGAACGACTTCATTCGCGCGAACGTGTTCGGCGTCTGGCATGCGAGCGGTACTTGCCGGAAGGGCGACGCGCGCGAGCGCAGCGCCGTGACGGATACCGAAGGGCGCGTGCATGGCGCGCATGGGCTGCGTGTGGTCGATGCGTCGCTGATGCCGCGTCTGCCGTCAGCCAACACGAACATTCCGACCATCATGATCGCCGAGAAGATCGCCGACGCGATGCTCGGCAAGACGCAGTTTGCGGCGCAAGACCAGCGCGGTCTGGCTCGCCTGACGTCATAACGATTTTCGTCAACGCAACAAGAGCGCGCCGTGCCTTTGACGAGGCCGAAGCGCGTCGCACATCGGGTGAGTTCACATCTGGGCCAGCCCGGTATTAACTTAGGAGATGATGATGTCCGTTGCAGCGCAAAGTGGCGCCGCCGTGCCCGCAATCAACAGGCGGCAGGTGATGGGCGCAGTGGTAGCCTCGTGTCTGGGATGGGCACTCGATCTGTTCGATCTGTTCGTCCTGTTGTTCGTCGCACCGGTCGTTGGCCGGTTGTTCTTCCCCTCCGAGCACGCGATGCTGTCGCTCGCCGCGGTGTATGCGTCGTTTGCCGTCACGCTGCTGATGCGGCCGCTCGGATCCGCGTTGTTCGGCTCGTATGCGGACCGGCGCGGCCGCAAGGGCGCGATGATTCTCGCGGTGGTCGGCGTCGGTCTGTCGACGGCGGCGTTCGGTTTGCTGCCGACCGTCGAACAGGTGGGCGTGATCGCGCCGGTGCTCTTTCTGCTGCTGCGTCTGGTGCAGGGAGTATTCGTCGGCGGCGTGGTGGCGTCGACGCACACGATCGGCACGGAATCCGTTGCGCTGAAGTACCGCGGCGCGGTGTCGGGGCTGATCGGCGGCGGCGGGGCAGGCCTTGGTGCGATGCTCGCTTCGCTGACGTATCTCGCGATGTCCTCGCTGTTTCCCGGCGACCTCTTCGACGTGTGGGGCTGGCGCTGCATGTTCTTCACCGGGATCATCAGCTCGGTGCTCGGACTCTTCGTCTTCAACAGCCTCGAAGAATCGCCGCTGTGGAAGAAGCTTGCCGCGGAAAAGGCCGCGCGTGCCGCCGCCGACAAGACGCGTAATGCGCCGGTCGAGGTGGTTCGTTCGCCGATTCGCACGCTGTTCTCGCGCGACTATCGTTCGATCCTGTTCGTCAACCTGCTGCTGACGATCGGCGGCGGCAGCGGTTATTACCTGACGTCGGGTTATCTGCCGACCTTCCTCAAGGTCGTCAACCACGCACCGAATGGGACGGCTGCTGCGATCCTTATGTTGTGCAGCGTGGCCGTGGTGATCGCATCGGTCGCGGCCGGTCACCTGAGCACGTTCATCGGCCGCAAACGGACCTTCATCCTGCTCGGCGCAATCCGTCTGTTTGCATTGCCCGCATTGTTCCTGCTGTTGCCGACGGCGCAGACCATCACGATGGTCGGTGTCTACGCGGTCATCCTGAGTGCGCTCGGCAGCGCCGGTTATGCGCCGATTCTGATCTTCCTGAACGAGCGGTTTCCGACGGCGATCCGCGCGACCGGCACGGGTCTGTCGTGGAATATTGGCTTTGCGATCGGCGGGATGATGCCCACGCTCGTCTCGCTGGTCGCGAAGACGCCACTCGATCTACCGATGACGCTTGCCGTGTTCGTCGGCGCGATCAGCGTGATCTTTCTCGTCGGCGCGTTCGTCGTGCCGGAGACGCTCGGCAAGCTCGACAACACGCCAGTGCGCGACCCGTACTGATCGCGCGACCGCGCGCGATAGGCCGACTTGCGTCGCGCCGTTCGCTACCCGCAGCGATGCGCGTAGCGACGCGCGCCAGCCGGCGGAAGGCCAGCACCAGCGAAGCGGCTCACGCCTGGTTACCGTTGGCCGGATCGGGGTCCGCGATCTCGATCCCCGTTGTGACGCGGCGGATCTGGTCGGCGATGATGTCGATGAGCTCGGTCGTGGCAGGACCGATCGGCCGCTTCGGATGGCTCACGCAAACGATGTGACGCACGATGCGCGGCGCCGAGATCGGGGTCGCGCGCAGCAGGCTGTCGTCGACCTTCCGCTGCACGACCACGCGCGGCATGATCGTCGCGATGCTGCTTTGTTCGACAAATTGCACGATCGTGGTCAGCAGGTCGATCTCGAACTGCGGCTTGATCACGATGTCGGCATTCAGCAGCGCGGCGTCGAGCACGCCGCGCAGGCCGTTGCGGCGCGTCGGCAGCACGAGCTCGAGCTCCGTCAGCGCGGATGCCGTAATGGTGTCGGGCAGCGCAGGGCCGTGTTCCGCGCTCGTGACGAGCACCATCTCTTCGACTACCAGTGGAGACGTATCGAGCGACAGGCGCCCGCGGGGCCGGTTGATGATGGCCGCGTCGAGCCGGCCCGCTTCCACCGCGTCGATCAGTTGCGCGCTGAAACCATCGGCCACCGACACCTCGACATGTGGGTAGAGCGCGTTGAATAGCGCGAGCGATTCCGGCAGGACGCTCTGCGCTTCCGACGCCACCATCCCGAGCGAGATACGCCCGGCCACGATCACATCGTGCCGGCAGAGCTGCTCGCGCGCGTGGTCGATGTCGCGCATGATCGGCATGTAGAGGCGGTACATCTGCCGTGCGGCGTCGGTGGGGGTCATGCCATGCGGGCCGCGCTCAAAGAGCTGGCTGTTCAGTTCCGTTTCAAGCTTGGAGATCTGCATGCTGAGCGCGGGCTGCACGATATTGAGCCGCTTCGCGGCCCGCGTTACGGAGCCATCTTCGAACAGCGCGATGAAATACTGAATCTGCTTTAGATCCATGAGCCGGGAGGCGAGGGAGCGATGGCCAGACATCGAGTGTAACGACATCGACGTGTGGAGGTCAACGGCGAACCTGATTTCATCTTGAAGGAAGCACACTGGTTCCTCGAGATGCCTGAGCTTGATGGCGCGACGCGGCATGGGCGCTCATGCTTGAGAATTTCGTTTACAACTGGTTGCGGGTTTTCTGAGGGGGGCTAAATTTGTCTGCCGTATCAGGACTGGATTTTGTAATCTGCGCGGCCAGTCCTGTTTACTGCAGACTTGTCCATCTGCATGCCATAACTTCCCATCCCAGTAGCGCAATACGGAATGCGACCCGACCAACCAGTGGGTCTCGAAAAAGCCTTTCCGCGCAGGTTTGGTCGTGGAAGGGAACCAGGCTGTTTTCTTAATGATTTGACTATCAGTCGTCAGCCGATCCCCCATACACAAACGACTGAAAGCACTTCCCGCATGACTGTGCAGGCGCGGCTACTTCCGCCGTACTGTGTTCAACGGACGGCCATCGTATAAGCCGAAGGCCTATGGAAAAAACACGACTTGAAGCAGCGTCGCCGTCGGCGCAGCCTTCTTTTTCATCTCTAGTGTCCTGAGTTAGAAGTTCGTTGAATCAATCTTCCGCTCTATCCGAAATGACGAAATGCTGATTAAAAAGCCGCTCGGACTCGCGCAACCC